>NZ_JBHXRD010000009.1:0-208781 GCF_042717325.1 Streptomyces sp. NPDC058637
GCGCCGTGCGGCCGACGACGGCGGGTGCGGGCTGCCGGTACGCCGACGGGGCGATCAGGGACACCGGCAGGAGGAAGAACAGTCCACCTGCCGGAAACTCACGCGCATTGCTTAGGATTTTGAGTGATCCAGTCAATATTTTGCAGTGCCGAGGTGACAGGTTTCTAGCAGGTGACGCTTTTGTCAACGGTCCTCACACGGGCACCACCTGTGCGCCCGGTGTCCGCGCAGCTCAGCGCCGCCGACCGCGTCGCGGGACGGGACCGCGGGGCACGAGGGGCCCGCGTCCGGAGGCCGCAGGCCCGAGTCCGAGGCCACGGGCTCCGCGACCTCTACGAATCGGTCTCGATCCCGGCCGCCGACCGGGCGGTGGCGGCGGCCGGGTCATCATGAGGCCATGCACAGGCCGCCCCGCCCGCCCTCCCCCGACTGGTTCACAGCCGACGACTCGACCGTGAACGTCGCTCTCGTCTACCCGATGCGGGGCCCCCGGGATCTTCGGTCCCACCTGCCAGTCGTGCGCGCGGCCGGCCGCCGGGGAGGTCAACAGGGCGGGTGGCGTCCTGGGCAGGGAGCTGCGGCTCCTGGAGGTCGACGGTGGCGGTGGCACGGGACGTGGAGGCGCTCGTCTCGACGGGAACCGTGCACGCTGTCACCGGCTGGCACATCTCCTCCGTACGGGAGGCGCTGGCACCACGGATCGCGCACCGGGTGCCGTACGTGTACACAGCCCTGTACGAGGGCGGCGAGCGCACCGAGCTGGAGATCGACACCGTCCGGTCGGGCTACGACCGCGCCACCGTGCTGCACGGAGTCACCCTGACCGTCCCGGGGAACGGCGTCGCGGCCGTCCTCGGCCACAACGGCGCCGGCAAGAGCACGCTCCTGCGCACCGTGATGGGCCTGATCAAGCCCAGGAGCGGGAGCGTCCTGCTGGACGGCGAGGACATCACCCGCCTCGCCCCGCACCGGCGGGTGGCCCGTGGGATGGCGTACGTACCGCAGGGCCAGCAGTCCTTCCCGCACCTCACGACCGCCGAGAACCTGCGACTCGTCGCCGACGGCCGCCCCTACGGCAAGGAGGCCGTCGCGGAGGCGCTCGACCTCTTCCCCGTACTGCGCGAGCTGTCCGGCCGCCGTGCGGGACTGCTCTCCGGTGGCCAGCGCCAGCAACTGGCCATCGCGCGCGCCCTGGTCACGCGTCCGCGCCTGCTGCTGCTCGACGAGCCGACCGAGGGTATCCAGCCGTCCGTCGTCGCCGAGATCGAGGAGACGGTCCTGTCCCTCGCCCGGCGCGGCGGAATGTCCGTGCTCCTGGTCGAGCAGCACGTCGGCTTCGCCATGCGCGCCGCACAGCACTACCACGTGCTGGAGGCGGGCCGTGTGACGTCGTCCGGCGAGGGCGGGACGGGAGCGGAACGCACGGTCCGGGAGGCGCTCAGCGTGTGAGGGCGTGTGCCGTCGGCCGGCGCGCCCGGTTCCCGCGACGCCGGTTCCGCGCGGTGCGGGGAGGGCCGATCGCTTACGTTCCCGTGACGTGCCGCCGCGGAAGCGGGCGGGGCGCCTCCGAGCGGCCTACCGTGTGCCGCATGCGTGTACTGGTCACCGGCGGCGCCGGATTCATCGGTTCGGAAATCGTGCGGGCCCTCGTGTCGGCCGGCCACGAGGCGGTGGTGCTGGACGCCCTGCTCCCCTCGGCGCACGGCAGCGGCGCGGTACCGCACCGCGGCGACGGACTGATCGTGGCGGACGTGCGCGACCGGAAGGCAGTGGACGGTGCGCTGGCCGGCATCGACGCGGTGTGCCATCAGGCGGCGATGGTCGGTCTCGGCAAGGACTTCGCGGACGCCCCGGACTACGTGGGGTGCAACGACGTCGGGACGGCGGTGCTGCTCGCCGCGATGGCCTCGGCGGGGGTGCGGAGTCTGGTCCTCGCCGGATCGATGGTGGTCTACGGGGAGGGCCGGTACGACTGCCGGGACCACGGCCGGGTGAGGCCGGGGCCGCGCGCGGAGTCCGATCTCGCAGCGGGCAGGTTCGAGCCCCGCTGCCCCTCCTGCGACACGGCGCTGGTTCCCGGCCTCGTCGGTGAGGACGCCCCGGTGGACCCGCGCAACGTCTACGCGACGACGAAGCTCGCGCAGGAGCACCTCGCCTCGTCCTGGGCGCGCGCGACGGGCGGCCGCACGGTATCGCTGCGCTACCACAACGTGTACGGGCCGGGGATGCCCCGCGACACCCCGTACGCCGGAGTGGCCTCCTTCTTCCGTTCGGCCCTGGCCAGGGGCGAGTCGCCGCGGGTGTTCGAGGACGGGGGCCAGCGGCGCGACTTCGTCCACGTACGGGACGTGGCCGCCGCGAACGTCATGGCGCTGGAGGCGGTGGCCGGGCGTGGTCCGGGCACCTTCACCGCGTACAACACCGGGAGCGGACAGCCGCACACCATCGGGGAGATGGCCACCGCCCTGGCCGTGGCGCACGGCGGGAAGGCACCGGTGGTCACCGGCGAGTACCGGCTCGGGGACGTACGCCACGTCACGGCGGACTCGCGGCGGCTGCGCGAGGACCTGGGCTGGAGGCCCGGGGTGGGCTTCGCCGAGGGGATGGCGGAGTTCGCCCGGGCCCCGCTGCGGGATTCGTCCGCCGGCCTGCCCGTCTGAGGCTCAGACCGCCGGAAGGGTCACCTCGAAGCAGCAGCCGCCGGTGACGTTGCGGACCTCCGCCCGGCCGGAGTGCGCCTCGACGATCCCGCGCACGATGGCGAGTCCGAGACCGGCGCCCGCCGGGGGCGTACGCGCGTGGCTGCCCCGCCAGCCCGTGTCGAAGACCCTGGGCAGGTCCTCCTCGGGGATGCCGCCGCAGCCGTCGGTCACCGAGAGCACCACCCCGCCGTCCGCACGGTGTGCGGCCACCGCGACCGTGCCGTCGGCCGGGGTGCGGCGGATCGCGTTGATCAGGAGGTTGCCCAGGACCCGGCTCATCTCCTTGCCGTCGACCTCCACGGGCACGGCCTCGATCCGGTCGCCGACCAGCCGCACGCCGTGCTCACGGGCCAGTGGGTCGGCGACCGCGAGCGCGTCCCCCACCAGGTCGTACACGGAGATCCGGGTGGGGATGAGGGGGAGCGAACCCGCGTGGATGCGGGAGAGCTCGAAGAGATCGCCGACCATGTCGTTCATCCGCTCCACCTCGGTGCGTATCTGCCGCAGGTAGCGCCGCGAGTCGACGGCCATGCCGTCCTCCAGGGCCTCGGACATGGCCCGCAGACCGGCGAGCGGGGTCCGCAGGTCGTGCGAGATCCAGGCGACGAGCTCACGCCGCGAGGCCTCCAGGGCGCGCTCCCGCTCGCGTGAACTGTCGAGCTTGGCGCTGGTGACGGCCAGTTCGCGGGTGAGCGCGGCGAGTTCGGCGTTGGCCGGGGTCTCGGGGGCCGCGAAGCTGCCCCCGTCACCGAAGGACCGGGCGGCGAGCGTCAGCTCGCGGCTCCGTGCCGCCACCCAGCGACCGAGCAGCATCGCGGTGGCGAGCGAGACGACGGCGGCCATGGCGACCACGGTCGTGACCACCGTCAGGTCGTGCGGCGACAGGAACATCGCCCAGGCCACGGCCAGTGTCCCGGCGAGCATCGCGGTGACGGCCACGGCGGCCACGACGGTCACCGAGACGACGAGCGAGCGGTGCCGGGAGAGCCGGAGCACCAGTGCGCCGAGCAGTCCGGCCGCGGCGGCGCCCAGGAAGGCGAGGAGCGCGATGAGGAGGGTGTCGGTCATGACGGCGTTCCCGATCCGGCGTCGTGGGGCGCCGTCGTGCCCGCGCCGCGTTCCGGGGGGAGGTCCAGTCGGTAGCCGACGCCCCACACCGTGCGGATCAGCTCCGGGTGGGCCGGGTCGGCCTCCACCTTCCCGCGCAGGCGACGGATGTGGACGGTCACCGTCGACAGGTCTCCGAAATCCCAGCCCCAGACCTCGCGCATCAGTTCCTCCCGGGTGAAGACCCGGCCCGGACGGCCCAGGAAGAAGGCGAGCAGGTCGAACTCCCTGAGGGTGAGGGCCAGCACACCGCCCTGGCACGTCGCGCGCCTGGCCGCGAGGTCGAGGGTGATCCCGCCGCCTGCCAACGGGGCCGGACGGTCGGTGGGTACGGCGGCGGACCTGGCGCGGCGCAGTACGGAGCCGACGCGCAGGACGAGTTCGCGCGGGCTGAACGGCTTGGTGACGTAGTCGTCCGCCCCCGTCTCCAGACCGAGGACGCGGTCGTTCTCGTCGCCGCGCGCGGTCAGCATGATGACCGCCACCGGTCCGTGTGCCCGCATGCGGCGGCAGACCTCGAAGCCGTCCATGCCGGGGAGCATCAGGTCCAGGATTGCCAGGTCCGGGCGGCGGGCGGCGTACCGTTCCAGTGCGTCGGGGCCGTTCGTCGCCTGTGCCACGTCGTATCCGGCGCTGGTCAGGTATGTGGTGACCACCTCCGCGACGGTCGGGTCGTCGTCCACGACGAGGACGTGGCCCCGGGCGGGGCCGCCCGGACGCGTGCCGCGGGCCGAGGGCTCGCCGTGGGCAGTGGACTTCCCGGGGGCCGGGTCCGTGCCGTGTGCCGGGGACCGCCCCGGGGCCGGGGTCCCGGTTCCCCGGCGGTCGGCTCCACGTGCCGGGCGGGCCGGACGGTCGGGTCCGGCCGATGGCGCCCCGTCGGCGGAGGGCGAGGGGTCCGGGGTCATCTGCATGTCACCACCTTGGCACCAGCGGCGCCGCACGGCGGACCCACCTGTGCCGCCACCCGGCGACGTCCATATTTCGTAAGAACCCGGTACCCGAATTGTCGGTTTTCGCTCCGTAGGGTGAGCCGGGTGATCTCTCCTTCCGATACTTCCGCCCCCCGTGCCGACGTCGTCCTTCCGTGTCTGGACGAGGCCGCCGCACTGCCGGGTGTGCTGGCCTCGGTCCCCCGCGGCTGGCGTGCGATCGTCGTGGACAACGGCTCGACCGACGGCTCGGCGGAACTGGCGCGTTCCCTCGGCGCGACCGTGGTCCCCGAACCGCGGCGCGGCTTCGGAGCGGCCTGTCAGGCCGGGCTGCTCGCCTGCGAGGCGGATTTCGTGTGCTTCTGCGACTGTGACGGCTCCCTGGATCCCGGGCTGCTGCCCGGCTTCGTCCGCCGGGTCGCCGACGGCGAGACCGATCTGCTGCTCGGCCGCCGCCGTCCCGAGGGGCGTGGTGCCTGGCCGCTCCACGCGCGGGCGGGCAATGCGGCACTGGCCCGCATGCTGCGCCGCCGTACAGGACTGCGCCTGCACGACCTCGGGCCCATGCGGGCCGCGCGCCGGTCCGACCTGATGGCGCTCGATCTCACCGACCGGCGCAGCGGGTACCCGTTGCAGATGGTGGTGCGCGCGGCCGACGCGGGGCTGCGGGTCACGGAGACGGACGTCCCGTACCTCGCGCGGACCGGAAGGTCGAAGGTCACGGGCACATGGCTGGGAACCTGGCACGCGGTGCGCGACATGCGTGCCGTGCTCGGTGAGCCGCCTGTCCGGGCGGGGGCCTCGCTGTGAGTTCGCCCGGATCCGGCTGCGACCGGTCGGCCCCGACGGGCGCGACGGCGTTGCTCGTGATCGCCAAGGAGCCGCTGCCCGGCCGCGTCAAGACCCGGCTCACTCCGCCCTTCTCCCCCCGCGAGGCCGCACGACTGGCGGAGGCGGCCCTCGGCGACACCTTGCGGACCGTCCGCTCGCTGCCGGCCACCCGGCGCACGGTCGTCCTGGAGGGGGCGCCCGGGCCGTGGCTGCCGCCCGGCATCGAGGTGGTGGAGCAGGGCACGGGAGGTCTCGACGAGAGGCTCGCCGCCGCGTTCGGCGCCTGTTCGGGGCCGACGCTCCTCATCGGCATGGACACCCCGCAGGTCACCGCGGCCGACCTGGCCCCCGCCCTCTCCCCGGACGCCTGGGACGGCTGCGACGCCTGGTTCGGTCCCGCCGAGGACGGCGGCTTCTGGGCGCTGGGACTGGCCGACCCCGACCCGGAACTCCTGCGCGGCGTACCGATGTCCGTGCCGGAGACCGGCGCGGTGCAGCGACGGCGGCTGGTCGACGCGGGACTGACCGTGCGCGATCTGCCACGGCTGCGGGACGTGGACACGGCGGCGGACGCGGCGCATGTCGCCGCTCTCGCGCCGCACGGGCTGTTCGCCGCCGTTCTCGCCGGGCTGACCCGGGCGGCGGCTGCCCGGTGAGCCGAACGGTTCCGGAGCACGGGATGACAGGCTCCACGCAGGGGGACGCCTCTCCCTGGGGCACCGACCCGTACGCCGACGCCCTGCACAACGGGCACGGTCCGCTCTTCCTTCGCCGTACGGACGGCTGGCTGCTGCCACTGGACGTCGAGCGCTGGTGCGCCGGTGCGGACGCGACGGACCTGGCGGCGCTGCGCCGTTGCAGGGGATCCGTCCTGGACGTCGGGTGCGGGCCGGGTCGGCTGGTCGCCGCGCTGGCGGCCCGCGGTCACCGCGCGCTCGGCATCGACGTCAGTCGGGCGGCGGTCACCCGCACGCTGCGCCTCGGGGCTTCGGCCCTGCACCGTTCGGTCTTCGAGCCGCTTCCGGGCGAGGGGCGTTGGGGCACCGTCCTGCTCGTCGACGGCAACATCGGCATCGGCGGCGACCCGGGCCGGCTCCTTCGCCGCACAGCTGCCCTGGTCGCCCCCGGCGGGCTGCTCATCGCCGAGACCGCGCCCCAGGACATCGACGAACGCGCGGAGGTACGGCTGGACGACGGGCGGGCCGCCCCCGGGACCGATCCCACCCCTCATTTCCCCTGGGCGCGCCTCGGCACCCCGGCACTGCTGCGGTACGCGCAGCCGCTGGGCTGGCAGCCGGCCGATCAGTGGGAGGCCGGCGGGCGTCCGTTCGTGTCCCTGCGACGCGGCCGGGTCTCCCTGACCACCAGCGCGATTCCCGACACCGTGAACAGCACGGCCGTGATCAGCAGCCAGTTCCCGAGGAACACGTCCGGGGACAGCCCGCCGGACGGCTCGTAGCGCTCGGCCCGCCGGGTGATCAGCGGAAACCACACGAGCAGCAGGAGCCCGGAGAGGAAGGCGGGCACCCGGACGAAGTTCACCGCACCGCTGCGCCGGCCGGACCGTCGGCGCAGCAGCCGGTCGGCCGACGCGTACACGGGGACGAGCACCAGATCGTGCACGAGCGCGGCGCCGGCGAACCACACGATCACACCGAGGGTGTCACCCGCCAGCAGCCGCACACCCGCGTAGCCGGCCAGCGCGAAGGAGGCGGCCATCAACAGCAGGTGCAGGGGGCCTTCGCCGTACCGGCGCCGGACCATGGTGCGTGCTGCCGTCCTGTTCACAACTCTCCGAAGGTCAGCCGGGACACCCATTTGGTGTTGAGTACGCCGGGGGCTGCCGGGACGATGATCCGTGCCGGGTATCCGTGATCGGGTGACAGCGCCTCGCCGTTGACGCCCAACGCCAGCAAGGCGCGCGGATCGGCGACCTGGTTGTCGCGCAGCGCGGCCCGGCGGAACGACCCCCGTCGCTGTACGGACTCCACCAGCAGCCCCGGCGCGCCGTCCGGGTACCCGGCGAGCGCCGCCAGGTCCTTGAGCCGTACGCCGCGCCACCACTGGTCCGAGGTGGACCAGCCTTCCACGCACGCGATCGGGAGCGCCGCGCTGTGCTGCTCCATGGCCAGCAGTTGGCCGCGGGTGAACCGGAGGTCCCCGGCCGGCCCGCTGACCGTGAGCAGCCAGTCCGCTCCCGTATCGGCCGCCGTGACGCCGACCGAGGCGGCGGTCTTGTTGATCTGGAAGCCGTTGGGGCCGGAGCCCGGCTCGGCGGCGCCGTGCGGGGTGAGCACGGCGAGTCGCCGCAACGGCCCGTCGAAGCTCCGCCCGGCGGAGGTGATCAGCAGGACCAGTGAACCGGCGCCCACCATGGCCAGCGCTCCCCGGCGGGACAGCGTCGGCGCGGCAGGGGTGGGGGACTCCAGCGTGTCGCCCCGGACCGCCCCGTTCAGCCCGCCCGACCGCAACACCCGTACGGCCTGCGGCGCCCGGAGCACCGCATGGGCGAGGAACGCGGCGAAGAACACCCATGCCCCGTAGAAGTGCAGCGGGTAGAACGAGCCCGGGAACAGGTACTCCAGCTGGATGTTGAGGAGCCCGGTGACGAACTGGAACAGTGCCCCGCCCACCAGGAGCAGCAGGGACAGCCGCTCCAGCGCGTGTCCGACGGACCTGGCGGGCGGCAGCGCGAAGAGTCTGGGCACCACCGACCAGAGCTTGGCCAGCAGGACCGGGACGAGCACGATCCCGACGGTGACGTGCAGCCCCTGCGTCAGCCGGTACAGCCAGTGCGGCCGGGTCGGCCAGTCGAAGAGGTAGAGGCCGAGCAGCCCTTTGTCCGGCGTCTTGTCGTTGACCGGGTTCAGGTCGGGGTTGTAGGCCGCGTACGACAACAGACCCGTCACGAAGAGCAGCGTGATCCCGACGAGCAGGACCAGGCCGAGCACCGCGGTGAACCGCACCCCGCGCACCGGGCTGCGCCAGAAACCCGGCGCCGACGGAAACCGTTCGAGGACTGTCGTGGCACGTCCGGAGACGGCACGGAGACCGGTGGCTGGATGATGCGGATTTTCCTGATGGCTGTCGCCCATGTCCCGACGCTATGCCCGCGAAAGGGGAGTGGGACGGTTGCGACCCCTGACGAAACGGTGACGTCACCCCTCGCGGCGTACGCACCCGGCGCCCGGGCCGGCCGTTCCGGCGGAGACCGGAATCTGACGGTTCGGTGACGCGCCCCGCCGACAGCCGTCCCCAGGGGCTTGTCGTGCGTACGGTGCCTGCGTGAAGACCGTGGACCCCACCGAACACGCCACCGAATCGCTCCCCGCACAGCGCTCCGGGCACCGCCGCGACCTGGCCGCCGCCGGCGCGGGCGTCGTGCTGGTCGCGGCCGCCGTGCTCATCGGGCGGGCCGTCGAGAACGCCGACCACACCCTCTACGTACGCTGGCCGCCGCTGCTCGCGACCTGGTACCCGCACCTGGGACCGGGCACATGGGCGGCGCCCACCGTCGCCGTGGCCGTCATCGCCTACGGTCCCGTACTCGCCGACCGGCTGCGTCTGAGGGCGCTGCTCCTCAGCTGCTACGCCGCCTCCCTCGCCTGGGTGTTCTCCCTCGCGATGATCGACGGCTGGGACCGGGGCATCGCGCTGCGCCTCACCACCAAGCACGAGTACCTGAGAGTCGTCGGCCGCTTCGAGGACATCGGCGCCGCTCTCCACGGCTTCAACGACCACATCCTGGTCGGCCCGCCGGGCAACTGGCCAGCCCATGTGGCCGGGCACCCGCCGGGTGCCACCCTCACCTTCGTCCTGCTCGACCGCGTCGGGCTCGGCGGCGGTGCGTGGGCGGGGGTCTGGTGCGTCGTGACCGGCGCGTCCGCGGCGGTGGCCGTCCTGATCGCCGTCCGCGCCCTGGCGGGCGAGCACATCGCGCGGCGCGCCGCGCCGTTCGTCGTCCTCGCACCTGTCGCGGTCTGGGCCGGCACCTCGGCCGACGGCTACTTCACCGCGGTGGCCGCGTGGTCCGTCACCCTGCTGGCCCTGGCCGCGACCCGGACGGCCCGCAGCCCTGGGGCCGCCGCACTGGGCGCGGGCCTCCTGTTCGGGCTGACCTGCTACCTGAGTTACGGTCTGACGCTCATCGCGCTCCCGCTCCTCGCCGTACTCGTGCTCAGCCGCACGGCCCGGCCGCTCCCCCTCTTCGTGCTGGGAGCTCTGGTGGTGCCGGTGGCCTTCACACTCGCGGGCTTCAACTGGTGGGAGGCGTACCACCTGCTCGTCGAGCGCTACTACCAGGGGGCGGGAGGGCTGCGGCCCTACTCCTACTGGGTCTGGGCCAACCTCGCCTGCGCGGCGATCGCCGTCGGCCCGGCGACGCTCGCGGGACTGCGCCGGACCGCGGCTGCCTCGCCCCGAGCCGTACGCACCCTGCGGACCGGGACGACGACCGCGCCGCTGCGTCTGACCCTGCTCGTACTCGCGGCGTCCCTGGCCCTGTCGGCCGCGGACCTGTCCGGCATGAGCAAGGCGGAGACGGAACGGATCTGGCAGCCCTTCCTCCTCTGGCTGCTGCCCGCCGCCGCGCTCCTCCCCGCACCGCGGCCACGGGGCTGGCTGACCGCGCAGGCCGTTGTGGCCCTGGCGGTCAACCACCTGCTCTGGACGGGCTGGTAGCCGCGGTACGGACGGACCTTGCCGGGGCCGGCCACCCGATCGGGCTCAGGCACACCGGGACGGGGACCGGCGGAGCATCGCCCGAGCCGCGCGTTTCCGCGCACGGATCCTGTCCGATTCCGTCGTCGTACGGCGCGGCCGGCCGTGGGACACGCCGACGTCCGGCGTCGGCCGACAGCCACCGCGTCCGGCCCGACGGGCCCCGGCGCCCTTGGTGTACGGCGATTCCGCCGCCCCCGGCCCCGTGGGCAGGTGACCGCCGGAGCCGAACCCTGCGCTCTGCGGGACGCGTTGGCGATCGCGGCTGAATCAAGAGGGTACCCGGACAAACATCACGCGGCCGCGATCATCGTATCGAGTTAATGTCGGCTACTTCCCTTGGCCCTCAGGGCGATGCGGCCATTAGTGTTCTTCTCGATCTGGACGGGTTCCCGTTCATACACCCCGCTTCCCTCCTGTTGCCCCGTTGCGTCCGCATACGCGGTCCATCGCCCTGCCCAAGGAGAGCTTGTTCCGATGACTGTTGAATCCAGCCCGGAAGTGCAAACGGAGCTGCCCCGGCAATCAAGCCTGGGTACGGCGGCTGCCCGTAACCTCGCCACCACGGCCAAGTCCGCCCCTCAGATGCAGGAGATCACCTCCCGCTGGCTGCTGCGCATGCTCCCCTGGGTGGAGACCCAGGGCGGGGCGTACCGGGTGAACCGTCGCCTGACCTACACCGTCGGCGACGGAAGTGTGGAGTTCGTCCAGGAAGGCGCGGACGTCCGGGTGATCCCCCGTGAGCTCGGTGAACTGGGCCTGCTGCGGGGCTTCGACGGCGAGGAGGTGCTGACCGCCATCGCCGATCGGTGCGTCCAGCGCGACTTCCGCGCCGGCGAGACACTGGTCGAGCGCGGAGCACCCGCGGACAAGCTCCATCTGATCGCCCACGGCCGCATCGGTCAGACCTCCGTCGGCACCTACGGCGACGAGGTGACTCTGGACGTGCTCGCCGATGGCGACCACTTCGGAGAGAACGTCCTGCTGGACGAGGACGCCCGGTGGGAGCACACCGCGACCGCCGAGACCGCGGGGACGCTGCTCACCCTGTCACGCTCCGACTTCGCGGCCGTGCTGTCCACCGCGCCGAGCCTCCGTTCCCACGTCGAGGAGTTCTCGTCACTCTCCGGCCGACGGCAGAACCACCGCGGCGAGGCGGAGATCGCGATGTCGGCCGGCCACGTGGGTGAGCACGAGCTGCCCGGTGCGTTCGTCGACTACGAACTGAAGCCGCGTGAGTACGAACTCTCGGTCGCCCAGACCATTCTGCGGATCCACACGAGGGTCGCCGACCTCTACAACGGGCCGATGAACCAGACCAAGGAGCAGCTCAGGCTCACCATCGAGGCGCTGCGCGAGCGCCAGGAGCACGAGCTGATCAACAACCGGGAGTTCGGCCTGCTCCACAACGCCGACTTCAAGCAGCGCATCCAGACGCACTCCGGCCCGCCGACCCCGGACGACATGGACGAACTGCTGTGCCGTCGCCGGGGAACGAAGTTCTTCCTCGCGCATCCGCGGACGATCGCGGCGATCGGGCGTGGGTTCAACGCGTACGGGATCTACCCGGACCACGTCGACCTCGGCGGCCAGCAGGTACCGGCCTGGCGCGGAGTCCCGATCCTCCCGTGCAACAAGATCCCCGTCACGAAGGAGAGGACCAGCTCGATCCTCGCCATGCGTACCGGCCTGGAGAACCAGGGCGTCGTCGGCCTGCACCAGACCGGACTGCCGGACGAGTACGAACCGGGTCTGTCGGTCCGCTTCATGAGCCTCGACGAGAAGGCGATCACGTCCTACCTCGTCAGTACCTACTACTCCGCCGCCATCCTCGTGCCGGACGCGGTCGGCGTGCTGGAGAACGTGCAGATCGCCCGGCGACCCCGGTAACGGCCCCGGCCCGGAGGGCTTGGTGCGACACCCCGAAGCCCTCGGGGGGAGTCGTGCGTGCCCCGGAGGGCTTCGGGACAGCCGACCACCCCACCAAGGAGCCTTGGATGCCCGCGCCTGAGCTGCCACCGCCACAGTCCCGCCTGCCAGAGGCCGCCGCCCTCCTCGGGGTGCACGTACTCGATGCCGCCGCCCGCGCCCGTGACATCGGCGCCGCCACCGGGGGCCCACCCGGCGCGCCTCCCCTGCCCGCCCCGCCCGCGGTCTCCACGCCCGCTCCACCCCTTACCGCCCCACCCCTTCCCGCCGTGCCTCTTCCCGTCCCGCACCCTCCCGCCGTGCCCCTTTCCGCCGCGCCCGCGAAAGGCACCCCTGCGGGCGGGGTGCCGGCACCGGACGCCGACGTGGAACGGGTCCTGCGGGGGCCCAGCGGCCTGGGCACCGCGGGCCTGCGCCTGTTCCCGCGGGAGCGACCACCGGTGCCCGCGGTCCCGTCGGCGGACACTGCGGAGGGCACACCGGTCCCGGGCCTCTACTACCACCCAATCCCCGAGCCCGACCGCGTGCGGGTCCAGGAGGTCAGCCGGAGGATCAAGTCCTGGGCACTGGACGAGGTCTCCCTGTATCCCGACGACTGGGAGGAGGAGTTCGACGGGTTCTCCGTGGGCCGCTACATGGTCGCCTGCCATCCGGACGCGCCCACGGTCGACCACCTGATGCTCGCCACACGCCTGATGGTGGCCGAGAACGCCGTGGACGACTGCTACTGCGAGGACCACGGGGGCTCGCCCGTCGGCCTCGGCGAGCGTCTCCTGCTGGCGCACACCGCTCTCGATCCCCTGCACACCACGAAGGAGTACGAGCCGCAGTGGGCGGAGTCGCTCCACGCGGACGCGCCCCGGCGCGCGTACCGCTCCGCCATGGACTACTTCGTCCGAGCGGCCAGCCCCTCCCAGGCTGACCGTCTCCGGCACGACATGGCCCGGCTGCACCTGGGGTACCTGGCCGAAGCGGCCTGGGCGCAGCTGGACCACGTCCCGGAGGTGTGGGAGTACCTGGCGATGCGTCAGTTCAACAACTTCCGCCCCTGCCCGACCATCACCGACACGGTCGGCGGCTACGAACTCCCGGCGGACCTGCACGCGCGGGCCGCCATGCAGAGGGTCATCGCCCTCGCCGGGAACGCGACGACCATCGTGAACGACCTGTACTCGTACACCAAGGAACTCGACACACCGGGCCTGCACCTGAATCTGCCCGTCGTGATCGCCGCGCGTGAGGGCCTCTCCGACCGGGACGCCTATCTGAAGTCGGTCGAGGTCCACAACGACCTCATGCACGACTTCGAGACCGAGGCCTCGGCTCTGGCCGCCGTCTGCCCCGTCCCGGATGTGCGGCGCTTCCTGCGGGGCGTCGCCACCTGGGTCGACGGCAACCACTACTGGCACCGGTCCAATGTCTACCGCTACAGCCTGCCCGATTTCTGGTAAGAGAATGGATTCACCTGTGACACACACCGAACTCACCACGACCTCCACCGCCCTGCGTATCCCGGGCCCGACGACGCCCTACCAGGGGGACATCGCCCGCTACTGGGACGGTGAGGCCAGGCCCGTGAACCTGCGTCTCGGCGATGTGGACGGCCTCTACCACCACCACTACGGCATCGGCGACGTCGACCATGACGCCCTCGCCGACACCGAGGACGGCACGGGCGAGAAGAAGCTGATCGCCGAGCTCCACCGGCTGGAGTCGGCGCAGGCCAACTACCTCCTGGGGCACCTCGGCGACATCGGCGATGACGACACCCTGGTGGACGCCGGCTGTGGCCGCGGCGGATCGATGGTGATGGCGCACCAGCGCTTCGGCTGCAAGGTCGAAGGGGTCACGCTGTCGGCCAAGCAGGCGGACTTCGCCAACCGTCGTGCCCGCGAACTCCGCGTCCAGGACCGCGTCCGCGCGCGCGTCTGCAACATGCTCGACACGCCTTTCGAGACGGGGTCGGCGGCTGCCTCGTGGAACAACGAGTCCAGCATGTACGTGGACCTGCACGACCTCTTCGCCGAACATTCCCGCGTCCTCGAGGTCGGCGGTCGCTACGTGACCATCACCGGTTGCTGGAACCCGCGGTACGGCCAGCCCTCGAAGTGGGTCTCGCAGATCAACGCGCACTTCGAGTGCAACATCCACTCGCGCCGGGAGTACCTGCGCGCCATGGCCGACAATCGCCTCGTGCCGACGGCCGTCGTCGACCTCACGCCCGACACCCTGCCCTACTGGGAACTGCGGGCCACGTCTTCGCTGGTCACCGGAATCGAGGACGCGTTCATCAGTTCCTACCGGGACGGGTCCTTCCAGTACCTGCTCATCGCAGCGGACCGCGTCTGATCTGACGGCGTACGGGGAGGGTCCTTCTCGAAGGGACGGACCCCCGGGCTACGGGAAGCTCGCACACCGCTCGGGCCAGCCTGCCTTCGGCCGTTCCAGCGCGCCTTCGGCGGTTCTAGCCTGCCTTCGGCGGACTCTGCGCGTCGAAGGCGAAGAGGGTGTTCTCGGTCGCGGCCACGATCACAGCACGCCCCACAAGGGTCACGCGCGGGCTCGCGCCCTGGTCGCCCGACAGACCGTCGGCCTGCGGGTCCGTGCTCCACAGAGGTCTGCCGTCCTGCGCCGACAGCGCGACCACCCGGCCGGTGGCCGAGCTGAAGTACAACGCGTCCGCTCCCGCGACGGGACCCGACGCACCCTCCACGCCCATCTGCCGCGACCACTTCTTCCGTCCGGTCCCGGGGTCGAGCGCCGTGACGAGACCGGTCTGCCCGCTCACGTAGACGGTGCCGTCCGCCATGCCGGGCGTACCCTCGTACGCCTCTGCCAGACGGGAGTACGTGACCTTCCGGGACGCCGGGTCGACCCGCGCCACCCCGTCGTAGCCGGCTGGCGCCGGTCCCTGCATGTATTCCTGAAGAAGTACGAGCCTGCCCCCGGCGACACCCACCGGCACGACGGGGCCGTCGACCGCGATGGGCCTGCCCAGGGTCCCCGAGGCGAGGTCGACCGTGTACAGGGTGGGGTTGCGCACCTCCAGCGCGTCCAATTCCGCGTCCGCGGCGCACATCGCCAGGACCTGGGCGCCCATCGCGACGGGAGCGCACCGTGTGTCCACGGGGAACGACGTCGTCCAGATGACCTCGCCGCTGTGTGCGTCCCGGGCCTCGAAGCGGGAGTTGGAGGCGTCGACCGTCACGACGGCCGAGCCGGCCACGACGGCGTCCTGGGTCCGGCCGGTGACGGCCGTCGACCAGGCACGCGACGGCACGGACCACAGCTCGCGGCCGTTGTCCGCGTCGATGGCCACCACCTCGCTGGCCGGGTCCCCGGGGGCGTCCTCGGCGGCGAAGCGGTAACCGACCACCGTGTCGTCGGTGGCACCCACCAGGTGCATGCCCTGGACCGGGACGCCCGGGCTCTTCACCGTCCACACCCGTGAGCCGTCCACGGCCCTGATCCGGGTCGCGACGACACCGCCGCCCCCGCAGAACACCGCGTCGCCGCGCGCGACGCAACGCAGCTCGTCGGGGATGTCCTCGCGACCGCCCCGCACGGTCTTGCGCCACGGCTCGAAGCCATCCGGAAGCACGGCACCCGGCGCCGCGACGCTGTCGCCCTTGTCGCCACCGCCGGTCCCCCCGGAGCCGCCCGCCTGCAGCGCGGCGACTCCCCCGCCGATCGCCGCCACCGCGACCGCTGCCGCGAGCACAGGACGCCACCGGCGACGCGGCCGACGGCCGCCAGGGGTGTCGGCGCTCCCCGTGCGAGGGCTCTCGGCGTCGGTGCTCCCCGTGTCGGGGCTCTCGGCGTCGGGGACGCCCGGGGTGTGCGGTGCCGGGGTGTGCGGTGCCGGGGTGTGGTGCTGGGTGACCATGTCGCGGGTGCGGCTCGCGCCGACCCCGTCGGCCCCACCGAGGTCGGCCGGCAGGTCCCGCAACAGCACGAGGAGTTCGTCCGCCGAGGGGCGTCCGTCGGGCTCCTTTTCCAGACACGCCTCCACGACCGCGCGCAGAGCCGCCGGCACGGCACCCAGCGACGGCTCCTCGTGCACCACCTGATAGGCCGTCAGGTATGGGCTGTCCGCGTCGAAGGGCCCGCGGCCGGTCGCCGAGTACACCAGCAGCGTCCCCAGCGAGAAGACATCGGATCGCGGCCCCACACCACGCGGCGCCTGCAACTGCTCCGGCGACATGAAGGGCGGCGTACCGATGACCCGTCCGGTCATCGTCAAAGTCTGCTGGTCCACGGCGCGCGAGATACCGAAGTCGATGACCCGCGGGCCCTCGGGCGAGAGCACGACGTTCGAGGGCTTCAGGTCACGGTGGACGACCCCCACCCGATGGATGTCACGCAGCGCCTCCGCCAGCCCGATGGCGAGCCTTCTCAGCTCCGCCCCCTTCAGCGGACCCTCCGCGGCGATGCGCTGGGCGAGCGTGTGGCCCTGGATGTAGGTCGTCGCCATCCATGGCTGCTCGGCCTCAGGGGCGGCATCCACCACCGCGGCGGTGAACGCGCCACTCACCCGCCTCGCGGCCGCCACCTCCTGCCGGAAACGGATGCGGAATTCCTCGTCCGCCGCGAACTGCTGGTGGATCAGCTTGATCGCGACAGGCCGCCCCGAACTCGTACGGGCCAGAAAGACCGTGCCCATGCCACCCGAGCCGATCCGGGCCTCGAGCGGATAACCGCCGATCTCGGCTGGATCACCTGCGCGCAGCGACACTCTCCCCGACCTCCCGTCCCCCGTGCATCCCTGCCGCCACGGGCCCGTGTACCTGTCCCGCACACAAACTAGCCGCAGGGAGGTACGGCAGAGCGAAGCGGGTGATGAACAGAGCGTCAGGAGCCGCTCCCGTGCCAGGCGTGCGAATCCCACAGCGGCCCGTCGACCCAGGAGGCCTCAGCCTCACCTGGCGGTTGCGAACACCCCGATTCACCGGTCCGGTGAGCTGCGCAACGCACCTCACCGGACCTCTACGACAGGTCGGCGATCTGGCCTGACCCCCCGCCTCGACCGCGGGGAAACAGGCGGCGCGGCCTGGGTCCGGAGCTGTCCGGCGTGTGAACCGTCCCGGTTCCCTCGGTTTGGTACCTTTCACTGGACACGAAAATCGATCGAATGTTCGCTTTCGGGATCTTCGGCAGGTCTGTTGTCGGCAGTAGACGCTCGCGTTCTCCGACGTGCGCGTGCCACTCAATCGGACCGGGTGAAAGCTCATGGCAGGAACCGACCACGAGAAGGCGCTGGACACCGCGCTCGCACAGATCGAGCGGAAGTTCGGCAAGGGCGCGGTGATGCGCCTGGGTGAGCGGCCGAACGAGCCGATCGAGGTGATCCCCACCGGATCGACCGCGCTGGACGTGGCGCTCGGTGTCGGCGGTCTGCCGCGCGGCCGTGTGGTGGAGGTGTACGGGCCGGAGTCCTCCGGCAAGACGACGCTGACGCTGCACGCCGTGGCGAACGCGCAGAAGGCCGGCGGATCGGTGGCCTTCATCGACGCCGAGCACGCCCTCGACCCCGAGTACGCGAAGAAGCTCGGCGTCGACACCGACAACCTCATCCTCTCCCAGCCGGACAACGGCGAACAGGCTCTGGAGATCGTCGACATCCTGATCCGCTCCGGCGCGATCGACCTGATCGTCATCGACTCCGTCGCGGCACTGGTGCCCCGTGCGGAGATCGAGGGCGAGATGGGCGACTCCCACATGGGTCTGCAGGCCCGCCTGATGAGCCAGGCGCTCCGTAAGATCACCAGCGCGCTCAGCCAGACGAGGACGACGGCGATCTTCATCAACCAGCTCCGCGAGAAGATCGGTGTGATGTTCGGCTCGCCGGAGACCACGACCGGTGGCCGGGCGCTGAAGTTCTACGCGTCGGTGCGTCTGGACATCCGGCGTATCGAGACGCTGAAGGACGGTACCGACGCCGTCGGTAACCGCACCCGCGTCAAGGTCGTCAAGAACAAGGTCGCGCCGCCGTTCAAGCAGGCGGAGTTCGACATCCTCTACGGCCAGGGCATCAGCCGTGAGGGCGGCCTGATCGACATGGGCGTGGACCACGGCTTCGTCCGCAAGGCCGGCGCCTGGTACACGTACGAGGGCGACCAGCTCGGTCAGGGCAAGGAGAACGCCCGCAACTTCCTCAAGGACAATCCCGATCTCGCCGATGAGATCGAGAAGAAAATCCTGGAGAAGCTCGGCATCGGGGTTTCGGCGAAGGCCGTGGTCGCCGAGGACACGGGCACCGCCCCGGTCCCCGATGCCGCGCGGACCTCGACGGGAGAGGCCGCCTGACAGGCATGGGCACGGCCCGGGTGGAGTTCAGGCTTCCGACGCGTTCGGCATCACGGCGGGCTCCACGGCCTTGATCCGCTCGTGCTCCCTGTTCCGTGCCGGGAACCCGCTCGTGCGCGTCCGGTCGTCACCAGCCCTTGCGTGAAGTGCGGAGGACATCGCGCTCGGCAGGCAGATCGACGACCGCGTCAGGGTCCGGCTGGTCGGGAGCGGCCGGACAGGACGCCTTGGTCCCCTGCGCACCATAGGGCGCGGGGCGACGAAGCAAGCCCCGACCGAGAGCCGCGCACACACTCCCCCGGCCACCAGGCGGCCGTCACAGGCGCACAGCGACCGCGCCCGTGCGGCTATCTCAGCAGCGCACATCGGCCGACATCTTCTCGAGCACAGCGGTGCCGTGCGCCGGCCCACTCGGCCCCCCACTGCGCTCCGGTGAGCCGTCCGGGCCACCGGACCCTCCGGCATACGCTCCTGGACCGGCGATGGCAGGGACTACGGGTGCCGTGTCGATGAGCGACCGGAGGGCTGAAGCAGGGGCGGAGCCGCACACCAGGACCGGTAGGGCCTGGGGCCTTTCCGAGTTCCAAGCTGATCGGTCGACGGTTCCGGCGTCAGTCCGGAGTGCCTCTGCCGACGAGGAGGTGGGGGTACTCCACCTCTTGGCGGGTACCCGCGTACCCAGGCGCGTCGATCGCGGCTCGCCGGGGGCATCGGCCCTTCGATGCGGTGGGAGAGTAAATGAGGCTTCGTGACTTTGCTCAGGCCACAGCATCCTCGTGGTCCGCCGAGGTGCTGGGTGGCCGGTATCGTCTGGACGAGCTCCTCGGCTCAGGCGGTGCCGCGGATGTCCATCGAGGTTTCGATCTTCGGTTGCGTCGACCGGTAGCGGTCAAGGTCTTCCGTCCCGACGCCGGGGTCGGCATGGAGGAGACCTGGCACAGCGAAGCGGTGATCCTGGCCCGGCTGCACCATCCCGGGCTTGTCACCGCCTACGACACCGGGCAACACGATGGACGCGCCTTCCTGGTCATGCAACTGATCCAAGGTGACACGCTGAAGACCCGGATCACTGAGGGACCTCTGCCACCCGACGTGACTGCCGCAATCGGCGCGGACCTCGCGCACGCGTTGGCTCACGCCCACGAAACGGGAATCGTCCACCGAGACGTCAAGCCGTCCAACATTCTCCTGGATGCCAGGGGCCGCCCCCATCTCGCCGACTTCGGCATCTCCCGGCTGCTGGACACCACCGCGCGCACCGCGACCGGCACACTCATCGGCACCGCGGCCTACCTCGCCCCCGAGCAGGTCCTGGGCGAGCCGGTCGGCCGGCCCGCCGACATATACGCCCTCGGTCTGGTGCTCCTCGAATGCCTCAAGGGCAGGCTCGAGTACGATGGAGGCCCCCTTGAAGCCGCGATGGCGCGCCTGCACCGAAGCCCGGTCCTGCCTCCCTCTCTGCCGGAACAACTGAGCGTTCTGCTACGAGACATGACCGCCCTGGACGACCAGAACCGCCCAACGGCCCGTCACTGCGCGGATTCCCTGATGGCGCTGGTCGACGAGGCACACTTCGCACCCGGACCGTCGGCGCCCGCGACCAGCCTCATCGGCAGCAACGGGTCATCGCGGACGGCCGAGGACACGCGCACGAATCCGATGTCCCGTAGAGAACGGGCTGCTCCCCGGACCTCGCCTGCGCGGGGTCGCACCCTCATGGCGGGTGCGACCATCGCACTCGCCGCCGTCACGGCTACCGTCCTCTCCGTCACCGGCAGCTCCGCGCCCCATGAGGGTGATCGAAGCACGACCAGGGCTACCGGCGCCGCCACCGCAGGAGATCCCGCCGGCAGCGCGGGGCGGAAGAAGTCCGACACCACACCCACGGTTGCGCCGCCCTCTGCGCTCACCGACTCCGCCAACATGCCCCCTCGGCACACTGACGGACAAACCGTCCGCCCTGATTCGCAAGGCCCGAAAGGTAAATCCGCCGTCGACAAAGGCGCGAACAGCTCATCGGGCAAGGCGGCGCGAGCCACACCGAACACATCCGCAGCGGCAACACAGGGGGGCACGCCGACCGCCGCGCCACACAGGCCGCCTGGCCAAGCAAAGAAGACAGGAGAGGCCACGGACAGGGCTCAGCAGGAGAAGGCCGACAAGAAGGCGCCGTAACACCGAAAGTGCGATGCCCTGGAGAGCCCGGCCCCTTCGCCGTCTGGGACGGCCTGATCCCCGCCAACAGGCCCGCCCGTACCTACCGGGTTCGATTCCGTAACAGGCTGTGCTGGAAGATGAACCTCCGGAGGGTTCGTCGAGGCCCGTGTCCGATCCCGCGGCTGATGGATGCTCGGCTGCTGCGTGAGCTCGTCATCGTGTTCAGATCGTCCGTGGCGCCAGGGGCGTACGACCTGGCCCCTCCGGCCCCCCATCGCCTCGCGTAGTCGGAGCCGGTAGACGCGCCCAGGCGGCCGGGTCTGTGATGGGTAGCTGCGAGGACTCGACTGCGCCGCCCTCGGCGTACGGTCGCGGGCTTGTCACGGCCTGGGCGGGTCGTCTTCAGCGCTTCGCTCCGGCGCATCCTCGGTACCGGGGTCTGCCCAGGGGAGGGTCTGGGGGTGTTCTCTGTCCCGGGTGGCGACCGGAAGCGGTGTGCCGTACTTGCGTTCGGTATCTGTTCAGGGTTGTCTATGCCACAACCGGGGGCTGCAGTATTCGTCGACGTCTGGAGAAGAATTGCCGCTCGCCATTGCCCTTGTTGTTGCCGAGGGCGAACTGGACAGCGAGTCCGCCCGCCCGTTGCGGGAAGGTCTCGAACGGGCCGCGGCCGACCACGACGCCATCGTGCTCGAGGCGAGCGGGGTGACGTTCGCCGACTCCTCCTTTCTGAACCTGCTTCTGCGCGTCAACCAGGCCGCCCCCCTGCGTATCGCCGCAGCCTCCGCCCCGGTGCGCCGATTGCTCGAAATCACAGGGGCGGACCGGATACTGCGGGTGCACCCGGATGTCGACGCCGCCCGGGAAGCCCTGAGCCGCGGCGAGTAGGCCGCGGCCCGGCCTAGCCCTGCGATGCACGGCCACGCCAGGTGTGAGCCACGTGTTCACGCTGAGGGATTGGTCAGGGCCCTGACTGCCCCGGGCGGGTGCGCACGAGTGCGAGGACCACGATTGCGCAGCCCCCGTGCCCCCGTACCAGAGGGTTGTCAGCGCCGCGGGTTATGGTGCGGGCGCGGATGCCGGAGCGTATAGGCGGCCGGGCAACGGGCAGGCGAGATGCCATGGAAGAAGGCATTGATGATGGATGACATCCTTGCGGATCTGGCTGAGGACGACTACCCGCGTCCGCTGACAGCCGTCCTCGTGCTGAATGAGAACGGGGCCGGCATCTCTCAGGCCCGCCATTTCGCGGCCGGTTTCCTGAACACGTTGAGAGACCAGCACGAGGTCGATGTCACCACCGAGGCTCTGGAGATCACCCAACTGATCGTCAGTGAACTGGTGACCAACGCACGCAAGTACGCCCCTGGCCCAGCTCTCCTGAGACTCCAGATCGTCGGGCCGACCCTGCGTCTCGACGTCTGGGACAGCGCTCCCGTGCTGCCCGAGGCCCGAAGCGCGGATCCAGAGCGCGTCGGGCAGCACGGCTTGGAAATCATCACGGCGCTCGCCGAGACCATAAACGTACGCTCCGCCCCACCGGGAAAGTGGGTCACCGCCCACATCAGCCTCGGCACAGATCCACGAGACACCGCGACCTGATGCGCCTTCCAGCGTTCGGGACGCTCCGGCTCCATCGCGGAGCGCGGCCGAGCGACCGCCACCTCTGACCAGCCCGGCGTCGCCAACGGGCTGACCGTATTGCACTCGGGCCCCATGACCCAGCCCTGCCCATTGGCGAGCCGTCAGGGCGAAGTCGCCGGATACTACTTCCCTCGTACGGCCGCGGTTCAGCGAGGCCATCACGTCGCACGTCGTCGGCGGCGGGGCGTATCGGCTTCGGCGGGCGACCGTTCGGCAGGAGTGGTCTTTCGTGTCGGCAGCTCGCCCCGGGTGACGGCGAGGCCGGCCCCGACGAGCAGGACCACCGCACCCGCCCCCCTGCAGCCAGCCGAAGGATTCGCCCAGGAGCAGCGTGGAGCACGGCGGGGAAACCGCCGATCAGCACGACATTGCCCACCTTCTCCGGTCGCGCGTCGGCGGCCAGCCAAGCCAGGCTCGACACGGCGGAATGCCCCACCACCAGGGGCTTCCCATGCGCCGCGTCAACGGCGGCGACAACTGCTGCCAGCTGATCCTCGAGCGTCGCGAATATGGTTCGGTGGAACGAACGTCGACAATGTGGACCGGCAGGTGCGGTTGAGCTTCCTGGGCTGACCGAGATCGCTCCCAGAGGTTGTGCCGCCTCCGTATCATGCGTGCGCGAGCGGCCGTCTCATAGTTCGCAGCACGGGCGCTCGCCTGAACCCGCTGTCAGGGCCTCCCAGTAGCGTGCCGGCCACCAGATCCGACTCCTCTCCGGGAGAAAAACCTTCGGACAGGCTGTGGCGGGCAGGCGTCGGCGCCAGTTGGACGGTGGGCCGGATGTCGGGGTGGTCGAGCACGCGAAGGGCCCCGGCGCTTTCGCGCCGAGGCCCTGATGAGATGGGTGCGCCGATCCGGAACGGCGCACCGCGGGCTGGGTTTCGGCGGTCCGCCGTCCCTCTCTAGACGAGTGTCATCGCGTAGATCTCGACGCGGGAGTCGTCCGGCAGCGAGACCGAACGGACCGTCTTGCCCCCGTCGAGCTCGGCGGCCATACCGAAGAGCCGAATGGACGGCCCGTCGACACCGCTGCCACGCTTGATGCGGTGCGGCATGTCGAGGACGACCGTGCCGCCGTCCGGCGCGGAGCCCGCCCAGTCGCCGAACGTCACCGGTGCCTCCATGCTGCTGCCGTCCGTGTAGTGCACGGTCAGTGTGGTGGTCACAGGACCGTTGTGCGCCGAGCCGACCAGCCGCAGCGCACTGTGCTGTCCGGCGGGCAGCAGGAGGGCCTGCCCGCTTGCTTCGAGAAAGTTGTTCGCCGTGCCGGTGGGGTCCGGCGCGTGGTACGTCACCCCGTCCCACGTGACCGGCCCCGCCTTGGGCAGCAGGTCGCCGTCATAGCTCCAGCCATGCCCGTCGAAGTCGCCCTCGTCGGAGTTCGCCACCGTGGCCGTGCCGTCGTGGCCGAGGTCCGCGCGCAGGTCCACTGCGCACTGCCCGTTCGCCTCACTCGCGCAGGTCGTGGCGGCTCCCACCGCGACGGTGGCCTTGCGCGTGACCGAGTTCGTCCCTCGGCCCGCGACCTTCACCTCCACCGGGTAGGACCCGGCCGCGACGCCCGGCGGCACGGTGATGTCGAGCGACACCTTCTTCTGCACCGGGAGACGACCGGAATCGATCACAAGTGGTGAACGCTGTGCCGTCGTGACCTTCCAGCCGCTGGGCACCTTCGCCGTGACCGACACGTTCAGCTTGCCGGGTGCCTGCCCGAGGACGTCCAGCGTGAACTTCGCGATCTGTGCGGCGTCACCCGTGGGGACGACCGCCGAGGCGGGACGCAGCGACGCGTCGACGTGCTTGCGGCTGTCGGGGGACGCCTGGTTGACGGAGGGCGGCTGGGCGCCCTTGCCCGTGCCCCATGAGGAGGGGGAGGTCCCGAGCCGGTGGGCAAGGGTTCCGCCGTGCGCGAGCTTGTTCCAGCTCAGCCAGGTCTGGGGTACGTCCCGGCCGTTCAGGGCCACGCTCTGCACGTACCGCTTCGTGTCGCTCGCTCCGGGTGCCTCGATCGTCAGCGTGCCGCCCTGCCCCTTGGTGCCGGACGCCTTGGGGTAGCTGCCGATCCGGACGGTCGCCGACTCGAACTGCGGGCTGGACACGGCCAGGAAGTCGCCGCCGCTCATCGTCGGGTAGAGGCCGAGGGAGGAGAAGACGTACCAGGCCGACATGGTGCCCAGGTCGTCGTTGCCCGTCATCCCGTCCGGCCCGTTGGTGAACAGCGTCATCGCCGCACGCACCACGGTCGCGGTCTTCGCCGGGGCGCCGACCCAGTTGTACATGTACGGGGCGTGCAGGTCCGGCTCGTTGTTCGGGTTGTACGTCGGCTTGCCGTAGTAGTCGTACGGCTGCGAGATCCAGTCGTTCCGAGCGGTGCCCGCCGGGTCGGTGAGCAGTTTGTCGTGGACGAAGAAGGAGTCGAGCCGCTTCTCGGTGGCGCTCCGGCCGCCCATCAGGCTGACGAGACCAGCCGGGTCCTGCGGTACCAGCCACTGGTACTGGTACGCGCCGCCCTCATGGAACTGGTGCGCCGCCTCGACCGGGTCGTACGGCGTGAGCCAGGTGCCGTCGGCCGTCCGCGGCCGGAACTGCTGGATCGAGGAGTCCCACAGGTTCCGGTACCACTGCCCGCGCGCGGCGAACATCCGGGCGTCCGACTTGTGTCCGAGCTTGTCGGCCATCAGCGCGAGCGACGCATCGGCGGCGGAGTACTCCATCGTCGCCGACGCCGGGTGCTTGCAGTCGTTGTCGCCGCCCTTGTCCGCGCAGTCCTTGCCGAGCTCGAGTCCTGACGGGATGTAGCCGCGCTCGGTGTAGTGGTCCGATCCCGAGCGTCCGTTGTACGGCGAGTCGGCGGGCGGGGTGCTGGTCGCGTTCTTCTTCAGCAACGCGTAGGTCTCTGCCTCGTGTCCGGCGAGCAGCCCCTTCGACCAGGCCTCTACGAGGAAGGGCGTGACCGGGTCACCGGTCATGATGTTGGTCTCGCTGTTGGCGAGCGCCCAGCGGGGCAGCCAGCCGCCGTCCCGGCCGGCCGCGACGACCGACAGCGCGACGTCCCGGGCGACCTTCGGCTCCAGCATCTGCAGAAGCTGGTTCTGCGGCCGGTAGGTGTCCCAGAGCGAGAAGTTCTGATACGGCGTGTAGTCCTTCGCCGTGTGCGTCTTGTTGTCGAACCCCTGGTACATGCCGTCGACGTCACCGGCGAGGTTCGGGTGCAACTGGCTGTGGTAGAGCGCGGTGTAGAAGGCCTTCTGCCGGTCCGCCGCGCCTCCGCCGACCCGGATGGAATCCAGCTGCTTCTTCCAGGTGTCCTGCAACGCCTTGCGCGTGCCGTCGAAGTCGAAGGACTCCTTGGTCTCCGCGGCCAGGTTCTTTCGGGCGCCCTCCACACCGGTGTAGGACAGCCCCACCTTGAGGACGGCGTCCCGGTCGGTGGTCGCGTCGAAGGTCACCCAGGCGCCGTTCTGGCCGCCTCCCTCCGCGTCGCGGGTGCCGGGCTCGGGGTCTGCGCCGTCCCACGTGCCGTAGGCCTTGAAGGGCCGGTCGAAGGTGGCGCTGAAGTACACCGTGTGCTCGTCGTGCCCGGCGCAGAAGCCCCCGGCGTGCACCCGGCCCTCGATGGTGCGGTCGCCGACGACGTGCACCTCGGAGTCCAGCACGGACTGGTTGGCCTTGCCCGTGTTGAACAGGACGTTGGCCGAACCGGTGGAGGGGAAGGTGTAGCGCTGCCACCCGGTGCGCTCGGTGGCGGTGAGTTCCGCGTCGACGTCGTACTTCTTCAGTCCCACCCGGTAATAACCGGGACTGGCCTGCTCGTCGTCGTGGCTGTACGGGGAGCGGTAGGCGTTCGGGTCCACGGAGTCGACCGCGCCCGTGGTCGGCATGATGGGCAGCTCGCCCATGACGCCGCAGCCGACGCCGGACAGGTGCGTCTGGCTGAATCCGTAGATCGAGTCCTGCTTGTAGTCGTAGCCGCCCTGGCCGCCGGTGTCCGGACTGACCTGGACCATGCCGAACGGCGCGCTCGCCCCGGGGAAGGTGTTGCCGAAGTTCTGGGTTCCGACGAACGGATTGACCAGATCGATCGGTTCCGCCTCCGAGGCGGCGGCGGGCTGGGCGATGCCGACCACTCCACCACTCACGAGTACGGCGGCCATCAGACCGGCTGTTATACCGGAAGCACGGGGACGGAACGGTCTGAAAGCAAACCGCATGGGGTATTTCCCTTCGAGTCCTGACACGACTGACAACGTTGTCAACTCTGTTCGTTGGCACCGTAACCCCCGACCGCCCCGGATGTCACTGGTTGAGCGGGGGCAAATCCTGACGCGGTGAATCGATTCTGCAGAACGGGGCGTCGACAAGTGACCTGCCTGCCCTGGCGTGCGGCCGGCCTGCGGGGCGGATTCGCCACCCGACGGCACACGGAGGTGGGCGTAGCCCTCGCGGCCGGCGAGGAACCGCGCGTCGGCTTGGGCCGAGACCTCGTCGGGCACGTCGAGGTACAGGGTGGGATGGAATCCCCAGGCCGGGAGCGCCAACCGGTAGCCGCTGGCGAGCGGAACAATCACGTGACACCCGAGATCCGGCTCCGCCGGCTGCTGAAGGGTCGCCCGGTCCCATAGCCCCTCACGGAGCCTTACGGGAATTCCCGACCTTGCCGAGAACCGGCTTGTGCTGGTGCATCAGGTAGCCGAGCGTGGCTTCGGATATGAAGATGTTCCTCAGACTCTGCGGGGCCACGGCCGACCTCCGGACGGCTTTCCGTACATCGCGGCCAAGTGGTACGCAGGCGACGCTTCGCCTGCGCGGTTGAGGCGAGCCGCCTCACTGCTGGTGGTGACGTTCTCGGGATCGGCCAGGATGCGACGGGCGACATCTCGTAGCACCTCGGAGGCATGCGGATGCAGTTCCACGCGATGGTCCACGTCCAGAAGCCTGGGGCACTGCTGCGTCCTGTCCTCCTCGGAGTGGTTGTCGAAGTACCGACGGGTACTCAAGCCCGGTGCCCAGCCGCTAATGATCTTCCGGCCCCGTGGGCCCTACATGCTCGTGTACGACGTCGGGGACACCGAAGCCCTGCCCGACGCCCTGGCTCTGTCCAGGTCGATCACCGCTCCTGCGTCGGTGTCCCCTCGCGCCGGCGTGAAGGAACTCGTCGAGGTCTGGCACCACACCGAGACGAACCTCGCACCCCTAGGAATCCGGCTCACCCTGGTCGACCATGGAGCCTCCTCCTACGGGCGTGGGTACCCCGGCAGGTCCGGCGGGTTCGTCGAGCGTTCTGGCAGCGGGCCCGGGGACCTGCCGGAGACGTACCCGACTTTGCTCGAGATCGAGGTCAGCCGGAACCAGCCTCTGCTGGACCGGTACGCCACGCTTGCCCACGAGCTCGGCCACCTGTTCTGCGGGCACCTCGGCGCAGGCCCCGGGGAAACCTGGCCCGACCGGCAGTTGCAGCCCCTCTCGTATGAGGAACGCGTCAGCCAACGCAGCAGGAGGCGGTTTGGAGCCTCCCCCGCGTGGGCGACTCCGAGGGGCCAAAACACTCATCATCTGTGCAGCATCATCGGGTTGCTACCGGCCTACACCGGAAGCCCCTCTCCGTTCAGGACACACGAAGGCGGTCGCTTTTCCCAGCACCTCGATCGTGGCCTCCTGCTCGCGGACCTTCCGCCGCAGCCGGACCAGTTCCTCGCGCTCTGCAGTGGGCAAAGCCCCGGCGGGCCCCTCGCCGCGGTCGATCTTTGCCTGCTTCACCCACCCGCGCAGCCCTTCAGGACTGACGCCCAGATCCCTCGCGACCTCGGTGACCGTCTTCTCCGACGACAGCGCCAAAGCGACCGCGTCCCGCTTGAACTCGGCCGTATACCGCTTACTCATATTGCTCTTCTAACCCACAACCTGTGACTGCTTCCTCCGGGACCATCCGTCCCAGTATCAAGCTGTCCAGCCGACAGGGCTCCCTCCGCGCGATTCAGCGGGCGCAGTCGGTGCAGCAGTGCGGGGGCGGGCTGTGCGTGCAACGGGCCCAGGGCATCCGCCTCCCGGAACAGCTCGTCCCAGCGCTCGCGGATGAGCCGGGCGACCTCGTGATTGTGGCCGCCGGTGTCTGCGCCGCTGTCCGGGGTCGTGGCGAGTTCCCCCGTACGAACTGGTTGTCGGCGAACTCACTCCTTCTGGTAGCGGCGGTCTCCTCACCGTCACGCTTCTCCTGCTACGCGGTTACGTAGGAGCACTCATTGAGCCGAGTCCGGGGATCGACGGACCGCAGGAGACAGGTGACGGACATGCGAACTGAGGCCACCAAGAGGGTCGAGCTGATCTTCTCCCTCTTCGACGCCAACGGCAACGGGGTCCTCGACTCCGGCGACTTCGACCTCATGACGGGACGGGTTCTGGAAGCGGCGGTCGCATCGGACGACGGCGCCAAGGAGGCCATCCGGGCCGCGTTCCGCCGTTACTGGACCACGCTGGCCACGGAGCTGGACGCCAACGGCGACGGTGTGATCTCCGTCGACGAGTTCCGTCCGTTCGTGCTCGATCCCGAGCGCTTCGGTCCCACGATCGCCGAGTTCGCCGAGGCACTCGCCGTACTCGGCGACCCTGACGGGGACGGCCTGATCGAGCGCCCGCTCTTCGTATCGCTGATGACGGCGATCGGCTTCGCGGAGGCGAACATCCACGCGCTGTTCGACGCCTTCGGCCCGGACGCCGAGGACCGCATCACCGTGACCACGTGGGCCAGGGGCATCGAGGACTACTACGCGCCGGACATGGGAGGAATTCCGGCTGACCAGCTGGTGACTGTCCGGGCCGTCTGACACGGCCCGGGCCTGAGCGTTCCGTGGCGGCGCGAGCCGTCCCGGGACGCCGCCGGTCAGCACGCCCCGGCTCGCCCCCCACGCGCGCGGGCGTCGGCCCCCGTGCGGTCACGGCGGTGCCCGGCCCGTGCGGACGTCGTCGTGAGCGGACGTCAGGGCCGGGGCTTGTTCGCGAAGACCCACCGGTTCCCCTCCAGCGCGTCGTTCGGCTCGGGAAGGGGACCACGTCCCAGCAGGCGGGTGAAGTCGAAAGGCGTGTGCATCGAGATGGACCAACCCTTGGCCGCCAGATTACCCGCGGAGTCGGGGCGCGGCCCCCTGTCGAAGAGGTCGAGCAGATCGATGCCGATCTGTTCCCGCGTCGCCGTGTAGATCGGGCTGTCGCGGTACGCCAGTAGATCCTTCTCCAGCTTGGCCTCGAATGCCAGGGCGCTGCCCCCGGTGGTGAGCCGGTCCACCGTGTCGATGAGGTACGTCTCGGCGGGGCCCGGCAGGTAGAAGAGCAGTCCTTCGGCCAGCCAGACGCTCGGGGCGGCCGGGTCGAAGCCGACAGAGGTCAGCGCGGTGACCCAGTCGGCGCGCAGGTCGACCGGTACCGGGACCCGCTTCGTCTTCGGGGCGGCCGACAGGTCCGTAAGCACCTGTTGCTTGAAGGCCAGCACACCCTCCCTGTCGATCTCGAAGACGACGCAGTCGGCCGGCAGGTCCAGCCGGAAGGCGCGCGTGTCCAATCCCGCCCCCAGCAGGACCACTTGGCGGATGCCCGTACCGACCGACCGGTGGAGGAATTCGTCGAGGACCCTGGTCCGCAGACCGAAGTAGCGGGCGAACCTCCCCCACAACGGGTTGTCGTCCCCGTCCGGGACCTGTTGGATGCTCACCGGCCAGTCCGTGCACGCGAGGGCAGCGCGCACGAAGTGCTCCGCGTAGACGTCCCGGGCCAGGCTGTCGTGGCGGTGGGTCTCGATCGCCCGCGCGGCGGCGACCAGGAGAGCGGTCAGTCCCACACCCGCGTCCACGCCTTCCGCGCCGGTCCGCCGCGTCGCCGTTGTGGTCGTCTCCCCTTCTGTGGGAGCGAAAAACATGGAAGGGTCGCTGGTGGGATGGCGAGGGTCTCCGGTGGTGGACGTTTCACTCATCGGTCTCTTCTTTCCGGCAGCAGGACGGGCTTGATCACGCGTCCGGCGTCACAGTCGCGTTCGGCCTCGTTGATGTCGGCCAAGGGGTAGGTGCGGATCAGTTGGTCGAAGGGGAAGCGGCCGGCCTGCCACAGACCGATCAGCCGGGGTATCAGCAGTTCGGGTACGGCGTCCCCCTCGCAGATGTGCCGGATGCTGCGGCCTCCGTCGAGCGTGCCCGGTTCGAGCGGCAGTGCGGTGTGAAGGCGTGCCACGAGGCCGAGGGTGCCGGTGGGGCGCAGCGCGCGGAGCGCGTCGTTGATAAGCGGGGCCCAGGCCGTGGTGTCCAAGGCGTACTGCGCGCCGCCGTCGGTGTGCCGTCGGATGCGCTCGGCCAGTCCGGCCGTCACGGCGGGCAGCGGGACCGCGCCGAACCGCTCGGCCAGGTCCAGACGCCCCGGATGCCGGTCGACGGCCACGGTCCGTACGCCGGCGGCGGCGGCCGCCATGACCGCGGCCAGCCCCACCGCTCCCGCGCCGAGTACGACAAGGGTGTCACCAGGACCGGCACGGAAGGTGTTCAGCACGGCTCCGGCGCCGGTGAGGGCGCCGCAGCCGAGCGGACCGAGCAGTTCGAGCGGCAGGGCGGGGTCGACCCGGACGGCGTTGCGCGCCGGGACGAGGGCGTATTCGGCGAAGGAGGACTGGCCGAACCACCGGAAAGCCAGCGCTCCTCCGGCGGCGTCGGTGAGCCGTGAGGCGTCCTCCTCGCGTCCCCCGAAGAGGTTGAGTGAGGCGAAGGAGTCGCAGTAGGCGGGGGCGGCGCCGCGGCAGTTCCGGCAGTCTCCGCAGGAATCGAAGCTCAGCACGACGTGGTCACCGACGCCGATCGCGCTGTCCGGGCCATCGCCCGACGCCACCACGACTCCTGACCCCTCGTGGCCGAGGACCGCCGGCAGCGGGGTGCGGCCGGCTGATCGCCGGACCGCGAGATCGGTCCGGCACATTCCGCATCCCGCGATCTCGACAAGGATCTCACCGGCGGCCGGGCCGGTCCTCAGGACGACTTCCTCGATCGCGAACGGGGTCTCGTACGAGCGCAGCACCGCGGCTCGGAACCTCATCGCTCTTCCTCCTGCGGCCGGTGCACGACGAACGGACGGAGGTTGCCGTAGAGACCCCACGGTCCACCCGCGACACCGACCCCGCTGTCCTTGACGCCTGCGAAGGGCTGGACGAGGGAGAGTTCGGCGTGGTGGTTGATCCAGGCCGTGCCGCATTCGAGCCGGTCGGCTGTCGCCGCCGCCCGGTCGAGATCGGTGCCCCACACGGAGCCGCCCAGCCCGAAGCCGGTGCCGTTGGCCGCTTCGACGGCTTCGTCGAGATTTCGGTACGGCAGCACCGGCAGGACCGGTCCGAACTGTTCCTCGGTCACCACCGGGTCGTCGGGGGGGACGTCCGTGAGGATCGTGGGAGCGAAGAAGTAGCCCGGTCCGTTGAGCCGGTGACCGCCGGTCGCCGCCCGGGCTCCGGCCGCCAGGGCCCGTTGCGTGACCCGCTCGACCCGGGCCAGCTGAGGGGCGTTGTTGACCGGCCCGAGCCTGGTGTCCGAGTCCAGGCCGGGTCCGACGACGACGGACTTCGCGCGGTGTGCGAGGGCCTCGACCACCTCGGCGTGGAGCCGGGCCGGTGCGTAGACGCGTTTGACCGCCATGCAGACCTGCCCGCAGTTGCGGAAGGCGGCCCAGAACAGCCGGTCCGCGATCCGGTCCACATCGACGTCGTCCAGGAGGACGGCCGCGTCGTTGCCGCCCAGTTCCAGGGTGACACGGGCGAGGGAGGCCGCCGCAGCTGCGGCGACGGCCCGCCCGGTCGGCACCGAGCCGGTGAAGGTGACGTGGCGGATACCCGGGTGGGAGACAAGGTGGGCACCGAGGGGTTCCCGGCCGGTGATGACGGTCAAGACATCCTCGGGCAGGGCTGTGGCGAGGACGTCACCGAGCAGCCGGGTGGCGAGGGGGGTGTACGGGGACGGTTTGAGGACCACGGTGTTGCCGGCCGCGAGTGCGGGCGCGAACTTCGCCGACGCGAGCTGGAGGGGGAAGTTCCACGGCACGATCGCGGCAACGGGTCCGAGAGGGCGCCAGCGGATCTCGCTGTGTACGGGTCGGCCGTCGTCGATCCGGCGGGTGCGGGGAGCCAGATCGGCGAAGTACCGCAGCCGGGCCGCCGTACGGGCGACCTCGGCGTACGACTCGGCCAGGGGCTTGCCCTGTTCCCGGGTGAGCAACGGAGCGAGGTCGTCTCCGGCAGCCTCCACGGCCTCGGCGGCGGCGTTCAGCCCTGTGGTGCGGGCGGCCGGGTCGGCGCGCCATCCGGTCCAGGCGCGCCGGGCCCGGTCGATCGCGTCGTCCAGCTCGTCCGGCTGCTGGTCGGGGGTCTCGCCGAAGGTCTCCTCGGTGGCCGGGTCGATGACAGCGAGGCATGGGGCACGGTGTCGGTGTCCGGGGGCACGGCAGGCATCCGGCGTCGGCATCCCGGTGGTCAGTTCAGGGCCGGGACGTCGGCGGCGTACTCCCGGGCCTGCCGGTCCATCTCCGCCCGGAAGGCGGCCACCAGGTGCGGCTGGATCCGCCCGGCATTGCGGTCACCGCCTGAGCAAACCGCTCCCCGCACGCCCACGATGTCCGTGCCGATACGGGTCAGCGGACCGAGGTCGGCCTGCTTGACGCTGCCCGCGAGGGCGGCGAGCAGACCGGACGCGTGGGCGCGGCGGACGAACTCAGCGCAGACTTCCGGCGGAACGTGGTCGAACAGCCGCGTCCCGTCCTTGATCGCGGTGTCCAGCATCGCCGCGTCGGCACCGGCGCGGGCTGCGATGTCGGGCAGGGCGAGCGGATTGACGCAGCCGACGCGGTGGGCGTCGGCGTAGCCCGAGGCGACAACGAGCGCGTCCGGGCAGTGGTCCTTCACCGCCCGGACAACCGCCTGCATGACCTCGACGCCCTGCTCGGGAGTCGTGCATCCGTACAGGCCCACCTTGATGTACGTGGCGCCGGAGACGGCCGCGCCGAGCGCGGCCTGCGCCACGGTGCCGGGCTTGTACGGCACGTCGCCCACGGTGGCGGACACCGGTTTGTCCGCCGGTACCGCGTCGCGGATCTCCCGGATGACCCAAGGAAAGTTGGCGCCGAGAGAGCCCTCATCGGGCTTCTTGACGTCGACGATGTCGAGGTGCTCCGCCGCCTTCGCGCAGGCGAGCGCTTCCTCGACGCCGTCCGGGGAGATGAGAAGCAACACCGTGAACTCCTTCCGCCGCGAGTCCGCCCGGCCGGGGCACGGGAAACTGCGGATCACCTGGTTCATGTGCGGTGTACTCATCATTTCCATTTGCCGCGCGCACCGGTAGGGCGTGCGGAGTCCCCGGGGCGGCGCGTGTATTCACGCGTAGCACTCCGTGTGCACCGGCGCGAGCCAGAGCCTGTTGAGCCGTGCCGAAACCGACCGTACTCATGGGCGCGCCCCAGCGCGCTTACGTGCTCCAGTGCTCGTGTCCGTATCTTCGCAAGGTGGGTCTGCACAGCGATTGGTGTAACTCGTGGGTTGGTTTGCTGTGCTGCGATGAGCCGGCCTTCGAAGGCGATGACGAAGGCCTGGATGGAGCCTGAAAATCCGGAGACCTGATGAGTGGCCGCCTCACCAGGCTGACCACCGCCGCAAGGTCGGCCCGCTGCGTCAGCAGCTGCGGCCTGGAAGTGTGAGAGATCGCTGCCCTTCGACCTCTCCGGTCTGGCCAAGCAGCTCAACGGCACCCGCAAAGACTGGACTGTGCTGCACACCCTGCTGCACGCTGTCCCGACCGGATGGTGGACCACCTACGGCGACGTGCCGGCGGTGATCGGCAGCCATGCCGTTCCGGTCGGAAGACACCTGAGCGCCTGCGGCCAATGCCCAGCCCCTGGCACGTCCTCAACGCAGCAGCACGCGTCGGCGACGGATTCCAGTGGACGGACCAGACGCGAACGGACACCCCTACGGAGATCCTCAGGGCCGAGGGGGTCAGCGGGGCCGTCGCCGATGCGGACATGCGCTCGACCAGGACGCTCTCCGGCAACTACTCGGCATCTGAGCAGTGGCCATCCGGGCAGCACCGTGAGTACCCCACAGTTGTCTGAGTTGCTGGCCCTCGACTCCACCGGGCGGGTCCGGCGCTCACCCCGCCGGGCCCCGCCGGGGCGCGTTACTCGAGGTCAGGGCCGCGTGCGACCCGAAGAGCCTCCGCTCCTACTGCCGACCCGACGCCGTGCCGGAGCACTACGGAGCGACGGCGCGGATGTACGGGCCCGAAGCCCTGTGCCTTTCAGGGCTGTCGCAGCCTTCCGTGCTTGTACTGCGAAAGCTCCCTCGCATGTCCCTCCGACACAGCTGAAAGCCCCTGAAGTACCGTGCAAGATTCTCTCCGTTCGCCGCACGCATGATACGGAGAATCGGCGGCACGACCCCTGGGAGCGATCTTGGTCAGCCCAGAAAGCTCAGGCGCACCCGGCGGTCAGCATTATCGACGTTCGTGTCCACCAGGCACACCGACTGCCACGTCCCGAGCTCCAGCCGTCCCCCGATCACCGGCAGCGTCGCGTGCGGCGGCACGAAGGCGGGGAGTACGTGGTCGCGGCCGTGGCCGGGGCTGCCGTGGCGGTGCCGCCAACGGTCGTCTGCGGGGAGCAGCGTCCGCAGCGCGGCGAGGAGGTCGTCGTCGCTGCCGGCGCCGGTCTCCAGCACCGCGATTCCGGCGGTGGCGTGGGGCACGAAGACGTTGAGCAGGCCGTCCCTGCCGTGGGCGGTGCGGGCGAGGAACTCTTCGCAGTCCCCTGTCAGGTCCGTGACCGTTTCGGTCCGTCCGGTGGCGATGCTCAGCACGTGCGTGGTGAAGGAGTCGGGCATGGCCCCATTCTGTCGCCGCCGGCCCCCTTCGCGCGCCGGGAAGATCCAGGACCCCGTCACAGTTGGTAGAAGCGTGAACAACTTCGGGTCGCGTGAGCTGGACGTGGTCGTGATCGGCGCCGGGCAGGCGGGGCTGTCCGCCGCCTATCACCTGCGCCGCGCCGGGCTGGAGCCCGACCGGGACTTCGTCGTGCTCGACCACGCCCCACGGCCCGGCGGCGCCTGGCAGTTCCGGTGGCCGTCGCTCACCTACGGCAAGGTCCACGGCATGCACGCCCTGCCCGGGATGGAACTGACGGGCGCCGATGACAGCCGGCCCTCGTCCGCGGTGATCGGGGAGTACTTCGACGCGTACGAACGACGCTTCGGCCTGCGGGTGCGCCGCCCCGTCGAGGTGGGCGCCGTGCGCGAGGGGGAGGCCGGCCGGCTGCTGGTGGAGACGTCCGAGGGTCCGTACGCCCCGCGTGCGCTCATCAGCGCGACGGGCACTTGGGATCGGCCGTTCTGGCCGCGCTATCCGGGCCAGGACACCTTCCGGGGGCGGCAGTTGCACACCGCGAACTATCCGGGACCCGGGGAGTTCGCCGGGCGGAGGGTGGTCGTGGTCGGCGGTGGGGCCTCGGGGACCCAGCACCTGATGGAGATCGCCGAGGTGGCGGCCGCGACGTACTGGGTGACGCGCCGGCCCCCGGTGTTCCGGGAGGGCCCCTTCGGGCAGGAGCAGGGGCGGGCCGCGGTGGCCATGGTGGAGGAGCGCGTACGGCGCGGGCTCCCGCCGCAGAGCGTGGTGAGCGTGACCGGGCTGCCGGTGAACGACGCCATCCGGCGGGCGCGCGCGGAGGGGGTCCTCGACCGGCTCCCCATGTTCGAGCGGATCACGCCGGACGGGGTGGCCTGGGCCGACGGTCGTACGGTCGAGGCCGATGTGATCCTGTGGGCGACCGGATTCCGGGCCGCCGTCGACCATCTGGCCCCGTTGAGACTCCGCGAGCCGGGCGGTGGCATCCGTGTCGAGGACACCCGGGCGGTACGGGACGCACGTGTCCATCTCGTCGGGTACGGCCCGTCCGCCAGCACCATCGGCGCCAACCGTGCCGGGCGGGCAGCGGTCCGCTCGGTCATGGGGCTGCTGAATGGCTCAGGCGGCACGGGCGGCACAGCCCGCGCGGACAGCGAGGAAAGTGGCGACCTGGACCTGGTGGACAGCTCGACCGTCTGACCGGTGCCGGGCAGCACGCCGAGCGCAGATGGCGGGTGACGGGTGACGGGTGACGGGTGCAGCACGCGCACGACGACGACGTGTTGTGGACCGCGAGTCGCGCCGCCGCACCGTCCCGCTGAAGCGGCGGCGCGCCGCGTCAGCGCCCGGGGCCCGGAACGGCCGGTCCTGCGAACGGGGGCAGCGCCACGAACTCCGGGGCCACGGTGACCGCCTCCGCCAGCGCGTCGAGGGTCCGGCGTACACGGGTCAGCGGGTGGTCGGTGAACTCCGCGTCCCACCGGGCATGGTCCGCCGCGTGGAAGGGAAGACCGCCCTGGACGTCGGGGGCATAGGGATGCGGCCGGAAGTACTGGTCCGGGCCGGTCTTCGCCAGGACGACGGCCTCACGCATCCCGGTCGTCCCACGCTCCGCGGCCTGGATCTTCACCACGGTGCTGCACCCGGCGCGCGGCACCGTGAAGCTTCCGATGAACGCCTGGCCGCTGGGCTGCCGGGGCAGCGGCAGCTTGACCAGCTGCCGCAGGGCGGGCAGCCCGCCCAACGTCTTCACCGAGGCCTCTATCAGTCCGCCGCCGGCCCGAGCCGTCCCGTGGGTGAGTGCGTTCCGAAGGGCCGGGCCGTCATCGAGGCCGGCGGGCAGGTCGGGCGGCAGTCCGAAGTAGTACACGGACAGCACGTCGCCTACGTCGTTCGCCCAGGCCTCGGTGTCGGTGATTCCGTCGTTCTCCAGCTGCCGGTATCCGGGGAGTCCGACCCCGAGCAGTGCTCTCATGGACCGCGATCATGCCGTACGGGCCGCCGCCCTTCGCTGGGCCCGGGGAAACCTCAGGTGGCGGCCACCGGGGCCGGCAGGCCGTCACGGCGGACGAGCGCGGCATAGCGTCCGCCCTGCTCCAGCAGTTCGTCGTGGGGCCCGCGCTCGGCGACCCGGCCGCCGTCCAGGACGACGATCTCGTCCGCGTCCCGGACGGTCGAGAGCCGGTGCGCGATGGTGAGCGTGGTGCGGCCCTTCGACAGCGCGTCGATGGCCTGCTGCACGGCGTGTTCCGTCCGGGTGTCGAGGGCGCTGGTCGCCTCGTCGAGGATCAGCACGGGCGGGTCCCGGAGGATGGTGCGGGCGATCGCGAGCCGCTGCTTCTCGCCGCCCGAGAAGCGGTACCCGCGCTCGCCGACCAGGGTGTCGTAGCCGTCGGGCAGGGAGGCGATGTGGTCGTGGATCTGCGCCGTGCGGGCCGCGGCCTCGATCTCCTCGTCGGTGGCCTCCGGCTTGGCGAAGCGGAGGTTCTCGGCGACGGAGGCGTGGAAGAGGTACGTCTCCTGGGAGACCACGCCGACGGCCCGGGCGAGTGTGTCGAAGTCCAGGTCCCGCACATCGACCCCGTCGATGGTGACCCGGCCGCCGGTGACGTCGTACAGCCGCGGCACCAGATAGCTGAGCGTCGACTTGCCCGAGCCGGTGGGACCGACGACGGCGAGGCTGTGCCCGGCCGGAACGGTCACGTCGATGCCGCTCAGCGTAGGACCGCTCTTCTCGTCGTAGCCGAAGGTGACGTCCTCGAAGGCGACCTCGCCGCGGATCTTCTCCAGCCGGACGGGTTCCTCGGGCTCGGTGATGTCCACGTCGAGGTCGAGGTACTCGAAGATCCGCTGGAACAGCGCGAGGGACGTCTGCATCTGCACACCGGTGGAGAGCAGGCTCACGGCCGGCCGGAACAGGCCCTGCTGGAGCGAGACGAAGGCGACCAGCGTGCCGATGGAGACGGCTGTGGCTCCCGACTGGAGGGTGAGCCCGGCAGCCCAGTAGATGACGGCGGGCATCGCGGCCATCACGATGCCGATCGTCGACATCCGCCAGCGCCCTGCCATGTTGGACCGCACCTCGAGGTCCACCAGGCGCTCCGACTCCTCGGCGAAGCCCCGGGTGAGCGAGTCCGAGCGGCCCATGGTGCGGCCGAGCAGGATACCGCTGACCGAGAGCGACTCCGTGACCGTGGCCGCCATCGCGGCCATCTGCTTCTGGCGCTGGGTGGTGATCTTCTTCCGCTCACGGCCGACGCGGCGGCTGATCCAGACGAAGACGGGCAGCAGGAGCAGCGAGACGACGGTGAGCCGCCAGTCCAGCGCGAGCATGGCGACCACGGTGGCGATGACCGCGGTGAGGTTGGAGACCAGTGACGTCGCGGTGGAGGTGACCGTCGCCTGCATGCCGCCGATGTCGTTGGCGATGCGGGACTGGACCTCGCCCGTGCGCGTCCTGGTGAAGAAGGCGAGCGGCATCCGCTGCAGCTGGGTGTAGACGGCGGTGCGCAGATCGTGCATGACGCGCTGGCCCACCGTCGTGGAGATCAGGGTCTGCAGGACACCGAAGACGCTGGTCATCACGGCGGTGAGGATCATGCCCAGCGCGAGCAGCGTGAGCAGCCCCGTACGCCCCTGGGGGATCGCGGTGTCCAGGATCTCGCGGAGCAGGAAGGGGGAGGCGACCGACACCAGTGACGAGGCGCCGACCAGCAGCCCCACCACCGCGAGCCTGCCACGGTAGGGGCGGAAGAGGCGGAAGATGCGGCGCAGCTCGGCGGGCGGCTGTTCGGCGTCACCGGCAGGAGGTTCCCACCCGGGCTCGTCGGGTTTCATGAGCTCCTTCGACAGCGTGGGGCCGACAGGTCTCGGACGGAGGCGTGCGGCTGAGGGGACGGACGGATCTTGCGGATTACGGGATACGGGTATACGGATTACGGGTATACGGAATACGGCTACGGTTTACGGAGCCTAGCTCATTGTTACCCCTACTCACAATGAACAAGGTCCTGTTATTGTTCCCTCATGGACTCCCCCGATTCCGACGGCCAGGTGGCCGAGCAGCTGCTCCGGCTCACCCGCAGGCTCCATCGCATCCAGAGCCGGCAGCTGGAGCCGATCGGCATCACACCGGCCCAGTTCCGGCTGCTGCGCACGGTCGCGCACTACGACGGTCCGCCCCGGATGGCCGATCTCGCCCAGCGTCTGGACGTCGTCCCACGTGCGGTCACCACCCTGGTGGACGGCCTGGAGGCGAACGGCCGGGTGCGCCGCGCTCCTGATCCGACGAACCGCCGGGTGGTCCGCATCGAGATCACGGAGGAGGGTCGCGCCGTGCTCCGTTCGCTGCGCAGCGCGCGCAAGGCCGCCGCGGAGGAGATCCTGGCTCCGTTGACCGCCGACCAGCGCGAGGAGCTCGGCGGACTGCTGACCGCTCTGGTCAACGGGATGCCGGAGCGCCGCCGCTGCTGAGGCACGCGGTGCGGACACCGCACCGCGTCGTCGAAGGGACCCTGAGATGCCGCTGCTGGAGCCGAATCCGGAATCCCTGCGCCCTGGCACGGCGCGTGCGCCCTCCCCCGACCGGGTGCCCGGCTGGAAGGCTTCGGGTACGCCCGCGGCACTGCGGGCCGACCTGACCGCGTTGCTCGGTGCGGAGAAGGTGCTGTGGAAGGTCTCCGACCTCGTGCGGTACGCCTCCGATGCCAGCCCCTACCGCTTCCTGCCGCAGGTGGTGGTGGTCCCGGAGGACATCGACGACATCTCCGCGATCCTCTCCTACGCACACGGCAGGAGCCGCGACGTCGTCTTCCGGGCCGCGGGCACCAGCCTCAACGGCCAGGCGCAGGGGGAGGACATCCTCGTCGACGTACGCCGCCACTGGACGGGGATCGAGGTCCTGGACGGCGGGGCGCGGGCCCGGATCCGGCCGGGGACCACGGTCATGCGGGCGAACATCACGCTCGCCCGGCACGGCAGGCTGCTGGGTCCCGACCCGGCCAGTGCCATCGCGTGCACCGTGGGAGGTGTCGTCGCGAACAACGCCTCGGGGATGACCGCGGGGACGACGCGCAATTCGTACCGCACCGTCTCCTCGCTCACCTTCGTCCTGCCGAGCGGCACGGTGGTCGACACGGCCGAGCCCGACGCCGACGAGCTGCTGCGCCACGCGGAACCCCGCCTGTGCGACGGGCTGCTGGCGCTCAAGGCGGAGATCGAGGCGGACACCTCGCTGACGGCCCGGATCCGTGCCAAGTACGAGATCAAGAACACCAACGGCTACCGGCTCGACGCGTTTCTCGACGGCTCGACGCCCGTGCAGATCCTCCGGGGGCTGATGGTCGGCTCCGAGGGCACCTTCGGCTTCATCTCCGAGATCGTCTTCGACACCCTGCCCCTGGACCGGCACGTCTCCTCCGCGCTGTTGTTCTTCCCGTCCCTGACCTCGGCGGCGGCAGCGGTCCCCCGCTTCAACGAGGCGGGGGCGATCGCCGTGGAGCTGATGGACGGCAACACGCTGCGCGCCTCGGTGCGGGTCGAGGGGGTCCCGGCGGACTGGGCGGGTCTCCCGCGCGGGACGGCGGCGCTCCTGGTGGAGTTCCGGGCGCCGGACGAGGCCGCCCTGGAGGCGTACGAGCAGGCTGCGGCCTCGGCCGTCGCGGGTCTCGACCTCGTCACGCCGGCCGTCTCCGTCACCAATGAGTTCACCCGGGACGCGGGCACCGTCGCGGGGTACTGGAAGGCCCGGAAGGCGTTCGTCACCGCTGTCGGCGGCTCCCGTCCCTCGGGCACGACGCTGATCACGGAGGACTTCGCGGTTCCGCCGTCCCGGCTCGCGGAGGCCTGCGAGGCACTGCTCGCGCTCCAGGCGGTCCACGGCTTCGACGCCGCCGTCGCCGGCCACGCGGCCCACGGGAATCTGCACTTCCTGCTCGCCTTCGACGCCGCGAAGCCCACCGATGTCGAGCGGTACGCGGCGTTCATGGATGACTTCTGCTCACTCGTCGTCGACCGTTTCGACGGATCGCTGAAGGCGGAGCACGCCACCGGCCGGAACATCGCCCCGTTCCTGGAGCTGGAATGGGGCCCGAAGGCCACCGAGCTGATGTGGCGTACGAAGCAGGTCATCGACCCGGACGGGGTGCTGGCGCCGCGGATCGTCCTGGACCGCGACCCGAAGGCCCACCTGCGCGGTCTCAAGACGATCCCCACGGTCGAGCCGGTCGCAGACCCGTGCATCGAGTGCGGCTTCTGCGAACCGACCTGCCCCAGCGAGGACCTGACCACCACACCGCGCCAAAGGATCGTGCTGCGCCGGGAGATGATGCGCCAGCCCGACGGTTCCCCGGTGGAGGCCGGTCTGCTGGACGCCTACGGGTACGACGCCGTGGACACCTGCGCGGGCGACTCCACCTGCAAACTGGCCTGCCCGGTCGGCATCGACACCGGCGCGATGATGAAGGACTTCCGCCACCGCCGGCACTCTCCCCGCGAGGAGCGTGTCGCGACGCTCACCGCGAGGTACTTCAAGGCGGTGGAGGTCTCGGCCCGGCTCGCGGTCGGCGCCGCCCACGCCGTGTCCGGGCCCACCGGTGACCGGCTGCTCGGATCCGCGACCCGGCTCGCCCGCAGGGCCGTCCGTCCGGATCTGGTCCCGGAGTGGCTGCCGGAGATCCCCGGCGCCGCCGCCCGTAGGCTCCCTCCGACCGCACGGGCGGGGGCGAGCGCCGTCTACTACCCGGCGTGTGTGAACCGCATCTTCGCCGGACCCGAGGACGAGGGTGCGCTGTCGCTCGCCGACGCCGTGGTCTCCGTGTCCGCGCGCGCGGGCAAGCCCGTATGGATTCCGCAGGACGTCGCGGGGACCTGCTGCGCGACGATCTGGCACTCCAAGGGATACGACGCGGCCACTGCCGTCATGGCCAATCGCGTCGTGGAGGCCGCCTGGGGCTGGACCGCGGGCGGCAGGCTGCCGCTGGTGGTCGACGCCTCCTCGTGCACGCTGGGACTGGCCCATGAGGTGGTGCCGTATCTCACCGAGGCCAACCGGGAGTTGCACCGCGAGCTGACCGTCGTCGACTCGCTCGTCTGGGCGGCCGAGGAGTTGCTCCCCACCCTGACCGTATTCCGCAGGACAGGCTCCGCCGTCCTGCATCCGACCTGTTCCATGGAGCATCTCGGCGATGTGGCGCAGTTGCGTACGGTCGCGGAGGCCTGCGCCGAGGAGGTCGTCATCCCCGACGACGCCGGCTGCTGCGCCTTCGCGGGCGACCGCGGGATGCTGCACAAGGAGCTCACGGACTCGGCGACCGCCAAGGAGGCGGCCGAGGTGGGTGCCCGGGAGTACGACGCGTATCTGTCGGCCAACCGGATGTGCGAGATCGGGATGGACCGGGCCACCGGCCGTCCCTACCACTCGGCCCTGATCGCGCTGGAGAGGGCGACCCGGCCGGTCCTCTGAGCCCGCCGGGTCACCGACCGCCGGGTCACCGCCCACGGCCGGTCGCGCCGCCGGTTCCTGGCTCCCCACGCCTTCACGCCGGGTCCGTCGAGAGCGACCGGACGGTCAGTCCCGTCCAGACGGCGAAGGGCCGGGTGATCCGCCTGGAGCACGACGTGTCCTCACCCACCCGTACTCACGGATCAACAGCCTCGGCGGCACCAAGGGCGTCTTCGAGGACTATCCGACGCGCATCTATCTGGAGCCGGACCACGACGACCAGTGGAAGGACTTCTCCTCGTACGCCGGATGGGACCACTGGCTGTGGAGGGAACACGCGAATCCGCCCGGCGGTCACGGCGGGATGGACTACATGCTGGTCTCCCGGCTGATGCAGTGCATGCGCCTCGGGCTCGTCCCCGACTTCGACGTGTCCGACGCGGCCACCTGGACCGCGCCGGTCCCGCTGAGCCACCTCTCCATCAAGGCCGGGGGCGCCCCGCAGCAGATCCCGGACTTCACCCGCGGCGAGTGGAAGAAGGTCCGTTCGGGCATGGACTCCCAACAGCCCGCCGAACAAGGAGGATCGGGCCCCGGCACCGGGGCCCGGTCCGCCACCCCGGAATAATCGCTTGCCTCGGACGGGGGCAGGACGCGAACCTTGCACGGTTTGGTCCCCCACTGTTCCACGAGATCCCCCACGGATCTCCGCCCCTTCCGATTCTTGGGACGTCATGCAGATTCGCGATCTTCCGTACTCAGATCCCGGCGATCCCGATGTCCGGTCAGGCCCACGCTTCCTGTTCTGGCTCGGCCGCAGTCAGCTCACCGGCCAGCTCAAATCACTCTCCTGGGGCCTGCTGCACCAGTGTGCGATCGCCGGCCTCCCGCTCACCGTCGGGCTCGCGGTCCAGGCCGTCATCGAAGGCTCGGGTTGGGAGCTCGCGCAGGCGGGCGGGTTCATCGTGGTCCTCGGCATCCTCATCGCCGTGGGCGACACCATGCTCCACCGGACGGCGGTCACCAACTGGATCACCGCCGCCGCCCGGGTCCAGCAGCTGCTGGCACGCAAGACCGCGGAGCTCGGCTCGGCACTGACCAGGCGGGTCGCCGCGGGGGAGGTCGTCGCCGTCTCCACGGGTGACGTCGAGAAGATCGGCTGGTTCGTCGAGGCGCTGTCCCGCTTCGCCGCCGCCGCCACCGCGCTCGTACTGATCTGCGTCGGGCTCGTCCTCTACCTGCCCTCGCTCGGGGTGCTGGTCGCGATCGCCATGCCGATCCTCGCCCTGGCCGTCCTGCCCCTGCTCCCCCGGGCCACCCGGCGCGCGGACATCCAGCGGGAGAAGGCGGGCAGGGCCACCGAGCTGGCCTCGGACACAGTCGCCGGCCTGCGGGTACTGCGCGGCATCGGCGGTGAGGAGCTGTTCCTCGGCCGCTACCGACGTGCCTCCCAGGAAGTGCGCGAGGCCGCCGTCGGCAGTGCCCGGATGTGGGCGCTCATCTCGGCGATCCAGGTGTTCCTGCCGGGCGTCCTGCTGATCTCCCTGGTCTGGTACGGGGCCTCGCTGGCCCGGGACGGCCGGATCGACGTCGGTCAACTGGTCACCGTGTACAGCGCGGCGACGCTGATGCTCTTCCCCCTGCGGCACTTCGAGGAGATCGCCATGGCGTACTCCTTCTCCCGGCCTTCCGCACAACGCGCGGTCCGGGTCCTGTCCCTGCGGCGCAGTGCGCAGCCCTCGACGATCGACGCCATGGTGCCCGAGGGCGATCTGTACGACCCGGTCACCGGGCTGATGGCGGCGCGGGGGCAGTTCACCGCCGTGGTCTGCGGCGACCCCGACGAGGCCGGACGGCTGGCCGAACGCCTCGGCGGACACGCCGAGGCTGAGGCCACATCAGGCATCACGGACGCCGACGAAGGCACCACGACAGAAACCGCAGGCGCAGCGAAAACAGCGGGCACAGAAGACGCGGAGGGCACAGTGGACACCGGGAAGGACTCCGCTCCGGCACCGCTCCCCTCGGTGCTGCTCGGCGGTGTCCCGCTGGACGAGCTGCCGCTCGACTCGGCACGGACCGCGGTGCTGGTGCAGGACAAGGACCCGGTGCTGCTCTCCGGAACGCTGCGCGAACTGCTCGACGTACCGTCCTCCGGTGCGGTCTCGGCCGAGGACGCGCTGGACGCCGCCCAGTGCGGTGATGTGCTGGACGCGCTGGCCCAGGCATCCGTCGACACCGAGGGCGACCCCATGCGCACCCGGATCACCGAGCGTGGCCGGTCCCTGTCCGGCGGGCAGCGCCAGCGGCTCGCACTGGCGCGTTCGCTGGTCACCGACCCGGAGGCGCTCGTGCTCGACGAGCCGACGTCGGCCGTCGACTCGCACACGGAGGCGCGCGTCGCGGCGGGCATCAAGCGGCTGCGCCGCGGCCGTACGACGGTGGCGTTCGCCTCCTCCCCGCTCCTGCTGGACCTGGCCGACCGCGTGGTGCTGGTGCACCGGGGCACGGTCGTCGCGGCCGGGACGCACCGCGATCTGCTGCGGGACGAGCCGCTGTACCGGGCGGTCGTCACCCGTGAGACCGATGAGGACATCGCGGCGTCCGCCGCAGGGGCACAACTCGTGGAGATCGACGCGACGCCGTCGGTCGAAGCGATCGAGGAAATCGAGGAGCGGGCATGATCGGCATCGCACCACCGGCGTACGACCCGGCCGCCCCGCAGTCGGCGACGACGCTGCCGGTCGGCACCCCGACGACCGTACGGACCTACGTCCGCTCCCTGTTCCGGCGGCACCGCAGGCCGTTCGCCGTACTCATCGCCGTCAACGCGATCGCGGTGATCGCCTCGATCGCCGGACCGTACCTGCTGGGCGGTCTGGTCGAGGATCTGTCGAACGGGGTCACCGACCTCCATCTGGAGCGCACCGCCGCGGTGTTCGCGGTGGCGCTGATCGTGCAGACCGTGTTCACCCGGACGATGCGGCTGCGCGGCGCGATGCTGGGCGAGGAGATGCTGGCCGATCTGCGCGAGGACTTCCTCGTGCGGTCGGTCGGGCTGCCGCCGGGCGTCCTGGAGCGGGCCGGAACCGGTGACCTGCTGTCCCGTATCACGACGGACATCGACCGGCTGGCCAACGCGATGCGTGAGGCCGTCCCGCAGCTGGCGATCGGCGTGGTGTGGATCGCGCTGCTGCTGGGCGCGCTCACCGTCACCGCCCCGCCGCTGGCCCTGGCCGTGCTGATCGCCCTGCCGGTGCTGGTCGTCGGCTGCCGCTGGTACTTCCGGCGGGCGCCCTCCGCGTACCGCTCGGAGGCCGCCGGGTACGCGGCGGTCGCGGCGATGCTCGCGGAGACCGTGGACGCCGGGCGGACCGTGGAGGCCCACCGGCTGGGTACGGACCGCGTCGCGCTCTCCGACCTGCGGGTCAAGGAGTGGACGGCGTGGGAACGGTACACACTCTTCCTGCGTTCGGTGCTGTTCCCCGTCGTCAACGCCACGTACGTGACGATCCTGGGTGCCGTGCTCCTGCTCGGCGGCTGGTTCGTGATCGAGGGCTGGCTCACCGTCGGGCAGCTGACGACGGGAGCGCTGCTGGCCCAGATGATGGTCGACCCGCTCGGCCTGGTCCTGCGCTGGTACGACGAGTTGCAGGTCGCCCAGGTGTCCCTGGCCAGGCTGGTCGGCGTCCGGGAGATCGAGCCGGACGCGGGCGACGACGGGGTCGGTCCGGACGGCCGGGAGGTACGGGCCGCGGAGGTGCACTTCGGCTACCGCTCCGGTGTCGATGTCCTGCACAAGGTGTCGCTGGACATCGCCCCGGGTACGCGGCTGGCCCTGGTCGGGCCGTCCGGCGCGGGCAAGTCCACGCTGGGGCGCCTGCTGGCCGGGATCTACGCGCCCCGGACCGGTGAGGTCACGCTGGGCGGGGCCGAGCTGTCCCGGATGACGGCGGAGCGGGTACGGGCCCATGTGGCCCTGGTCAACCAGGAGCACCACGTCTTCGTGGGTTCGCTCCGGGACAACCTGCTGCTGGCCCGTGCGGGTGCCGAGGACGCTGAGCTGTGGGCCTCGCTCGCCGCGGTCGACGCGGACGGCTGGGCGAAGGCCCTGGCGGACGGTCTGGACGCGGAGGTCGGTTCGGGGGGCCTGTCCCTCACCCCGGCGCAGGCACAGCAGATCGCCCTGGCCCGGCTGGTCCTCGCGGACCCGCACACCCTGGTGCTGGACGAGGCGACCTCGCTCCTCGATCCGCGGGCCGCACGGCATCTGGAGCGTTCACTGGCCCGGGTGCTGGACGGCCGGACGGTGATCGCGATCGCGCACCGGCTGCACACGGCGCACGACGCGGATGTCATCGCGGTCGTCGAGGAGGGCCGGATCAGCGAGCTGGGCAGCCACGACGAGCTGGTGGCGGCGGACGGCGCGTACGCGGCGCTGTGGCGGTCCTGGCACGGGTGAGCCCGCGGGTCCGGTCCGGGGGGCCGGGCCCGCACACCCGGCCGTCGCCCGCGTCGCGCGGGAGGCGCGTCACACAGGAGGCGCGTCACACAAGAGGCGAAGCGCGGCCCCTCCGGTAAGGATGAAGGAGTGACTGGCTCCGGATACGGGGCAGGCGAGCGATGACCGCGTAAGCCCGAGAAGGGACGCACACCGTGGTACGACCCAGGATCCTCGTTGTCGGCGCAGGCTTCGCCGGAGTCGAGTGCGTGCGCCGACTGGAACGCAGCCTCTCCCCCGGTGAGGCGGACATCGCCCTCGTCACGCCGTTCTCGTACCAGCTCTATCTTCCGTTGCTTCCGCAGGTGGCGTCCGGGGTACTCACCCCGCAGTCGGTCGCCGTCTCCCTGCGCCGCAGCCGGCGTCACCGCACCCGGATCGTGCCGGGCGGCGCCATCGGCGTGGACACCGCGGCGAAGGTCTGTGTCATCCGCAAGATCACCGACGAGATCGTGAACGAGCCGTACGACCACCTCGTGCTGGCGGCCGGCAGCGTCACCCGGACGTTCGACATCCCCGGGCTGGTCGACAACGCGCGGGGCATGAAGACGCTTGCGGAGGCCGCCTACATCCGCGACCACGTCATCTCCCAGCTCGACCTGGCCGATGCCAGCCAGGACGAGGCGGAACGGGAGTCCCGGCTGCAGTTCGTGGTGGTCGGCGGCGGATACGCGGGTACGGAGACCGCCGCCTGCCTGCAGCGGCTGACCGCCAACGCCGTCCGGCACTACCCCCGGCTGGACCCGAGGCTCATCAAGTGGCATCTGATCGACATCGCGCCCAAGCTCATGCCGGAGCTCGGCGACAAGCTGGGGCTCACCGCGCTGGAGATCCTGCGCAAGCGGGGCATCGAGGTCTCGCTCGGTGTGTCGGTGGCCGAGGCGGCGCCGGACAAGGTGACCTTCACCGACGGCCGGGTGCTGCCCTGCCGCACGCTCATCTGGACCGCCGGGGTCGCGGCCAGCCCGCTCGTCGCCACCCTCGACGCGGAGACGGTCCGCGGCAGGCTCGCGGTGACACCGCAGATGCGGGTGCCCGGCGTGGACGGTGTGTTCGCCCTGGGCGACTCGGCGGCGGTGCCCGACCTGGCCAAGGGCGACGGGGCGATCTGCCCGCCCACCGCGCAGCACGCCATACGGCAGGGGCGGGTGCTGGCGGACAATCTCATCGCCTCGCTGCGCGGCCTTCCGCTGCGGCCGTACGTGCACAAGGACCTCGGTCTCGTCGTGGACCTCGGCGGCCGGGACGCGGTGTCCAAGCCGCTGGGTATCGAGCTGAAGGGCATGCCGGCCCAGCTGGTGGCCCGCGGCTACCACTGGTCGGGGCTGCGGACCAATGTCGCCAAGACCCGGGTCCTGACCAACTGGATGCTGAACGCGATCGCCGGCGACGACTTCGTGCGGACGGGATTCCAGGCCCGTAAGCCGGCCACCCTGCGCGACTTCGAGTACACCGACGCCTATCTCACGCCGGAACAGCTCCGCGCGCACACCGCGTCGACGACCGGCCGCGGCTGACCGGCGTCCGCGCGGGCGGCCGGGCGCGGCTCACCGGTGTCCGCGCGGGCGGCTGACCGGCGGCGCCGCGGCGCCTGCGCGCCGCTGACCCGCGACCGTCCTCGGGCCCCCGCCTCGGTCAGGGACGCGCGCCGAGGACCGTCTCGATCGTGTCCGCCTCCTGCGGCGACTTGTCCTCCCGGTGGCGCAGCACCCGGGCGAACCGCAGGGTGACGCCCGCCGGGTAGCGGGTGGAGCTCTGGAGTCCGTCGTAGGCGATCTCGACGACGAGCTCCGGCCGCACGGTGACGACGTGTCCGTCGTCACCGGTGGACAGTTCCCGGAGGCGTTCGGTCTGCCAGGCGAGCATCTGGTCGGTGAGCCCTTTGAAGGTCTTGCCGAGCATGACGAAGGAGCCGTCCCGCCGCCTCGCCCCCAGATGGAGGTTGGACAGTTTCCCGGTGCGCCTGCCGTGCCCCCACTCGGCGGCCAGCACCACGAGGTCCAGGGTGTGCACGGGCTTCACCTTCAGCCAGGACGCGCCCCGGCGGCCGGCGCTGTAGGGCGCGTCCAGGCCCTTGACCACCACGCCCTCGTGCCCGTGCGCCAGTGTGGCCTCGAAGAACGCCGCCGCGGCCTCGTGCGACGCTTCGTCGCCGGGGTCCGTCACGACGACGCGCCGCACCCGCATGGCCTCCGGGACCAGGGCGGCCAGCTCCGTGTGCCGTTCGGTGAGGGGGAGGTCCAGGAGCTCCCGCCCGTCGACGGACAGCACATCGAAGAAGACGGGGACCACCGGGACGGCCGCCGCCGCCGCGGCGACGTCGCGCCGGGATCCGATCCGGCCGGCGGTCTCCTGGAAGGGCCGCGGTCTGCCGTCGGGGCCGAGCGCGATCACCTCGCCGTCGAGGACGAACCGGTCGCCGCGGAAGTCTGCCACCGCCGCGACCAGTTCGGGCAGCCGGTCGGTGATGTCGTCGAGCGTGCGTGTGTACGCCCGCACCCGTGGGCCGTCGCGGTGCACCTGGACGCGGATGCCGTCGAGCTTCTCCTCCACGGCGCACGGCCCCAGTTTGTCCACGGCCTCGGTGACCGAGCGCGCGGTGTGCGCCAGCATCGGCTGGACCGGCCGGCCGACGGTGAGCCGGAAGTCCGCGAGTGCCCCGGGGCCGTCGGCCAGCAGCGTCCGGGCGACGGCCTGCAGTGATCCGGCGAGCATGACGGCGCGGCGTACGTCGGCGGGCGGCGCGTCGGTGGCCGCGGCCAGCGCGTCGACCGCGACGGCGTCCAGCGCCCCCTGCCGCACCTCGCCGGTGAGCAGGGCACGCAGGAAGTGCTGTTCGTCGGTGGTGGCCGCGCCGAGCAGCCGCCGGAGGCGTTCCTTGCGGGCTGCCTGGGAGCCGGGGCCGGAGAGCGCCCCGATCGCCGTCAGCTCCGCGTCGACGCCGGACACCGTCAGTGTCGGTGTGTCCGAGGCTGCCACCGGGTCGGCCAGGGCACGCCATCCGATACCGAGCCGCCCCTGCGGAAGGCGGCCGGCGAGGTAGGGGATGACGACCGGGACGTCGTCGGGACCGGTCTCCCGGAACAGGCCGGCGAGCAGGGCGACCTTCCGGGTCCGTGCCGACGTCGCGGCGACCTCCAGGGACACGTGGGCGAGCCGGGCGAGCAGCATGGGGTTCATGGTGCTACGGCACGGGGCGCGCCGCCCCCGGAACGGACCCGCGTCGGTCAGATGAAGTTGAGCGCCGCCGCCGCGCCCACTCCCCCGAGCACCATGAACGCGGGCATCAGGACCTTGATCTCCACCCAGCTGCCGGCCCGGAAGCGCATGAACTTCGGCGGTCCGAGCGGGTACCAGCGCCTGCGGCCGAGCGGGATCGGCCACAGGATCGGGCAGCCCGAGACGGTGAGCGCGTCGCCGACGCAGTGGACGAGGGACCCGAGGACTATGGGAAGCCCCAGCCACAGGTACTCCTGCCCGGGATCGGTGAACAGCCAGTCGGAACCGTTGCCCGGCTTGTCGAGCACACCGGCCAGGATCCACGCGCTGGTCGCGCCGAGCAGCCAGACGAGGATGTCGCTGGACACGCGCGCGGCCCGCCACAGCAAGCCTTCGACGGCGAGTACGAGGTGGACGAAGAGGATCGCCAGGACCGCCCAGCGGCCGCCTGTGATCGCCGCGACCGAGGCGCCGCCGCCGAGCAGCACCGCCCACGGCCAGGTGTGGGTGAGGGTACGGTGTCCCCCTGTCCTGCGCGGGTCGCCGGCCCCCTTGGTCGCCTTGTAGACGGAGTACGAGAGTTTGTCGACGATCTCGCAGAGGCCCTTGGAGACCGGGCCGAAGGCGCGCGAGATGGTGGCGGACTTGTGGTCGAGGTCCGGGGCGAGTGCGGCGCCCGCGCAGATCAGGGCACCCACGACGAGGACGGGCCAGGGCATCGTGTGGCCCGCGGCGGCGGCCGCGGCACCCACGCCCAGCCAGGCCGCCGCCCCTGACAGAGAGTGTGCCGGTCCCATCATGGCTGTTCCCGCCCCCGTAGTGATTCGGCCGTGCGCGGCCGGGCCGCCATTGCCTTTACCAGGCAGCCGAGTTGAGTGGGCAGCGTATCGTCCGTGATCTTCGCGTGGTCCTCCGGTTCCCGCATCCGGTCACAAGGCAGGCAAGATGGGGGCGTGACCCTTATCGATCAGCTGCCCCCGACCGCCGACCCGGACGCCCTCTTCGAGGCCTTCTCGTCATGGACCGAATCGCAGGGCATCACCCTCTATCCCGCTCAGGAGGAGGCGCTGATCGAGGTGGTCTCCGGGGCGAACGTCATCCTTTCCACCCCCACCGGCTCCGGAAAGAGCCTGGTCGCGGCGGGCGCGCACTTCACGGCGCTGGCCCAGGACAAGGTCACGTTCTACACCGCGCCGATCAAGGCGCTGGTCTCGGAGAAGTTCTTCGACCTGTGCAAGCTCTTCGGCACGGAGAACGTGGGCATGCTGACCGGCGACGCCTCGGTCAACGCCGACGCCCCGGTCATCTGCTGCACCGCCGAGGTCCTCGCCTCCATCGCGCTGCGTGACGGCAAGTACGCCGACATCGGCCAGGTCGTGATGGACGAGTTCCATTTCTACGCGGAGGCGGACCGCGGCTGGGCCTGGCAGATCCCGATCCTGGAGCTTCCGCAGGCCCAGTTCATCCTGATGTCCGCCACCCTCGGCGACGTCAGGATGTTCGAGGAGGACCTGACCCGCCGCACCGGCCGTCCCACCTCCGTGGTGCGCTCGGCGACGCGTCCGGTCCCGCTCAGCTACGAGTACCGGCTGACGCCGATCACGGAGACGCTCACGGAACTGCTGGACACCCGGCAGTCGCCCGTCTACATCGTGCACTTCACGCAGGCCGCGGCCGTGGAGCGCGCGCAGTCGCTGATGAGCATCAACATGTGCACGAAGGAGGAGAAGGAGAAGATCGCCGACCTGATCGGCAACTTCCGCTTCACCACCAAGTTCGGCCAGAACCTCTCCCGCTACGTGCGGCACGGCATCGGGGTGCACCACGCGGGCATGCTCCCCAAGTACCGCCGCCTGGTCGAGAAGCTGGCGCAGGCGGGTCTGCTGAAGGTGATCTGCGGTACGGACACGCTGGGTGTCGGCGTCAACGTGCCGATCCGTACGGTGCTGTTCACCGCTCTGACCAAGTACGACGGCACCCGGGTGCGCACGCTGCGCGCCCGCGAGTTCCACCAGATCGCGGGGCGGGCCGGCCGGGCGGGCTTCGACACGGCGGGCTTCGTCGTCGCCCAGGCCCCCGAGCACGTCATCGAGAACGAGAAGGCCGTCAAGAAGGCGGGCGACGACCCCAAGAAGAAGCGCAAGGTGGTCCGCAAGAAGGCCCCGGAGGGCTTCGTCGCCTGGTCGGAGACGACCTTCGACAAGCTGATCACCTCGGATCCCGAGCCGCTGACGTCGCGCTTCCGGGTCACGCACACGATGCTGCTCTCGGTCATCGCCCGTCCGGGCAACGCGTTCGAGGCGATGCGGCACCTGCTGGAGGACAACCACGAGCCGCGCAGGGCCCAGCTCCGGCACATCCGGCGGGCCATCGCGATCTACCGTTCGCTGCTCGACGGCGGTGTGGTGGAGCAGCTCGACACCCCGGACGCCGAGGGCCGGATCGTGCGCCTCACCGTCGATCTCCAGCAGGACTTCGCGCTGAACCAGCCGCTGTCCACCTTCGCGCTGGCCGCCTTCGACCTGCTGGACCCCGAGTCCCCTTCGTACGCCCTGGACATGGTCTCGGTCGTCGAGTCGACGCTGGACGATCCGCGGCAGATCCTCGCCGCGCAGCAGAACAAGGCGCGGGGCGAGGCCGTCGGGCAGATGAAGGCGGACGGCGTCGAGTACGAGGAGCGGATGGAGCGGCTCCAGGAGGTCACGTACCCCAAGCCGCTGAGCGAGCTGCTCTGGCACGCGTACGACGTGTACCGCACGAGCCATCCGTGGGTCGGCGACCATCCCGTGTCGCCGAAGTCGGTGATCCGGGACATGTACGAACGGGCCATGACGTTCACGGAGTTCACGTCGAACTACGAGCTGGCCCGCACCGAGGGCATCGTGCTGCGCTATCTGGCGAGTGCGTACAAGGCGCTGGAGCACACCATCCCGGACGACCTGAAGTCCGAGGACCTGGAGGACCTGATCGCCTGGCTCGGCGAGATGGTGCGTCAGGTGGACTCCAGTCTGCTGGACGAGTGGGAGCAGTTGGCCAACCCGGAGGTTGAGACCGCCGAGCAGGCTCAGGAGAGGGCCGACGAGGTCAAGCCGGTCACGGCCAACGCACGCGCCTTCCGGGTCCTGGTGCGCAACGCGATGTTCCGCCGGGTGGAGCTGGCCGCGCTGGACCGGGTCCGTGATCTGGGCGAGCTCGACGGCGACTCGGGCTGGGACGAGGACGCCTGGGGCGAGGCGATGGACGGTTACTGGGACGCGCACGAGGACCTGGGCACGGGTCCGGACGCGCGCGGCCCGAAGCTGCTGAAGATCGACGAGGAGCCGGAGCACGGTCTGTGGCGGGTGTGGCAGGCCTTTGCCGACCCGGCGGGGGATCACGACTGGGGCATCCGTGCGGAGGTCGATCTGGCGGCCTCCGACGAGGAGGGCCGGGCAGTCGTCCGGGTTACCGCCGTGGGTCAGCTGTGACGAAGGACAGGGCATCGGAAGTGGAGACGAACGGCATGACGACGAACCCCGCCGACCTCCTGGTCGATCTTCTCGACCTGGAGCGGATCGAGGTCGACATCTTCCGTGGGCGCAGCCCGGAGGAGTCCCTGCAACGGGTGTTCGGCGGCCAGGTCGCGGGGCAGGCGCTGGTCGCGGCCGGGCGCACCACGGACGGGGACCGTCCGGTGCATTCGCTGCACGCCTACTTCCTGCGGCCCGGCCGTCCCGGCGTGCCGATCGTGTACCAGGTCGAGCGGGTGCGGGACGGCCGGTCCTTCACGACCCGCCGGGTCACGGCCGTGCAGCAGGGCCGGACGATCTTCAACCTGACGGCTTCCTTCCACCGTCCCGAGGAGGCGGGCTTCGAGCACCAGTTGCCGCCCGCCCGCACGGTGCCGGACCCGGAAGAGCTGCCGACGGTCGCCGAAGAGGTGCGCGAGCACCTGGGCGGGCTGCCGGAGGCGCTGGAGCGGATGGCGCGGCGTCAGCCCTTCGACATCCGCTACGTCGACCGGCTGCGCTGGACGCGGGAGGAGATCAAGGACGCGGACCCCCGCAGCGCTGTGTGGATGCGGGCGGTCGGCCCGCTGGGCGACGACCCGCTCGTGCACACCTGCGCGCTGACGTACGCGAGCGACATGACGCTGCTGGACGCGGTCCGGATCCCGGTGGAGCCGTTGTGGGGACCGCGGGGCTTCGACATGGCGTCGCTGGACCACGCCATGTGGTTCCACCGGCCGTTCCGGGCGGACGAGTGGTTCCTGTACGACCAGGAGTCGCCGATCGCCACGGGCGGCCGGGGTCTGGCCCGGGGGCGGATCTACGACCGCCAGGGTCAGTTGCTGGTGTCGGTGGTCCAGGAGGGGCTGTTCCGCCGTCTCGACGGCGCGTAGACCTGTCGGGGGTCAGGTGCCGGGCAGCGGGTCCTGGTCGACCTCGTGCCGGCGGGTCCGGATGTCCGGGCCCGCCGGATGCAGTTTGGCGTCGCAGGCGGGGCCGAGTCCGGTGCGGCGGGACTCCACGCCGGTGAGGGGCCGTCCGCACAGGGCGCACCGCACCTGGCGGCGGGCCTCGCGGCGGCCGGCTTCCGGCTGCGGTCCGGGAAAGAGTTCGGGAAGGGGCTCGGAGGATTCCACGTACGGATCCTCTCAAGCCGGCAGGACATGTCACGGAGGGGCACAGCGGTGAGCAGCGTACTGAGGATGGGGCCGTCGGCGCGGGCGGAGGGGCAGGGGGCCGAGGGCGGTGTCCCCGCTCCGGTGCGGGACCTGGTGCTGTGCGTGGACGGTTCGGCGCCCGAGCGCGTGGCGGCGTACGTGGAGCGCGAGCTGCCGCCGGGAGGCATACCCGCCTACCGGGCGGCGCGGGGCGGCGGTGCGCGCTCCTTCGTGCTGTGGGCGGACGAGCACCGCCGGGAGCGGCTGGCCACCCTGGTGACCGTGTCGGCCGGAAACGGTGTCTCGACGTACCAGGTGCTCGGTGCGCACGGCGAGCCCATCGGCACGTTCGTCCGCGAGAAGGCGCTGCGTGGCAGGGGCCTGCGCACCCGGTGGACGGTGACTCCGGCGGGCGGACCTCAGGCGGTGGGCTTCAAGGGCCGGATCTTCTGGTGGTACGTGTGGTGGCTGTTCTCGCCGTTGCAGACGCTGATCATCGTGCTGAGCCTGCTCAGCGGCAGTGGTGACGCGGCGCGCGGTCCCCGTCGCATCGTGTGGCGTGCGGGCGGGCGGGCCGCGTTGGAGTTCACGTCGAAGGACGACTCGGTGCGGCTGCACGCGCAGGGGTACGACTGGCGGCTGGGCGCGGCGCTGGTGGCGCTCCTGCGCACCTTCGACAGCTGGCTGCTCGGCACGGAGTGGGACGACAGGAAGAAGTGACGGGGGTCAGTCACGCTGCCGGTCGAGTGCCTCGTCCTGGGTGCGCGCCGCGGTGATGAGGGAGAGGTGGGTGAACGCCTGCGGGAAGTTGCCCAGTTGCTCTCCGCTGGGGCGTACGGGGTGGGAGCCGCGGTAGCCGTCGAGGTGGCCGAGGATTCCTCCGTCAGGAGGGGTTCCCCGTCGACGCGGTACATGATCCGGAGTGCCTCGCCGTCGATGTCCTCGTCCCCAGGCGGGCGCCGAGCCGGTGGGTGAACGCGGTGGCCTCCTCCGCGAAGCCCAGGTCCAGCAGGGCACGCACCGACAGGGCACCGCCCCTGACGCAGGTGTGCCTGTGGTCCCGGTTGCGTTCGCCGCCGATCTGCTCGGGCAGGCCCAGGGTGGCGGCGGTGCCTCACTCGACGAGACCAGGGCGCCCGTCTGCAGGTCGCCCACCAGACCGTGTGCCGCTATGGGAGGGTGTCGGTCCATGACCGTCCAATCTCCGGCATATCACCATCCGGCCCACTGTCCGCCTCGCGGCACCCGGCCGTTCGCCCTGCCCGGCGGAGGTACGCGATGGACATGATCCATGTCCGCGCGGTGAGCCCGCCCGACCGCACCGACCGGGTCGTGGAGCTCCTCGCCGACGACCCGTACGTGCTGAACCTGATCGTGCAGCGGGGCGCCGCCCGCAAACCGGACGGTGACTCCGTCGCCTGCGACGTGCTGGCGGGGGCGGCGAACGAGGTGCTGCACGGTCTGCGGGACCTGCGGGTCGACATCCTCGGCTCGCTCGTCATCGAGCCGGTGGACATGGCGTTCGCGGGGCGGGCCTCGGACGCCGCGGTGCGCCGCCTCGGGGTACTGGCCGACGCGCCGGTGTGGGAGCAGGTGGAGGCGCGCATCAGGTCCGAGGGGAGGTACGCGCCGAGTTTCTACCTGTACCTGGTCATCGCGGGTCTCATCGGTTCGGTCGGCATCGTCACCAACTCACAGATCCTGATCGTCGCGGCGATGGTCGTCGGTCCCGAGTACGGGGCGATCGTCGCGGTGGCGCTGGGCATCGACGGGGGCGACCGGGGCATGGTGCGGCGAGGCCTGTCGGCCCTCTGTGTGGGGTTCCTGCTGACGATCCTGGTGACCTTCCTCTTCAGCCTCGTCATCCGCGGTTTCGGCTTTCAGTCGGAGGCCTTCGACGCGGGGCTGCGGCCGGTCTCCAACCTGATCAACACACCGAACTTCTTCTCGGTCGCCGTCGCGACCCTGGCCGGGATCGTGGGCATCGTGTCGCTCACCGAGGCCAGGACGAGCGCACTGCTCGGGGTGTTCATCTCCGTCACGACCATTCCCGCCGCCGCGGACATCAGTGTGTCCACGGCGTTCACCAGCTGGTCCGCGGCCGGGGGCTCGCTCGTCCAGCTGCTTGTCAACATCGCGGTGCTCGTCGTGGTCGGCGCCGCGGCGCTCAGGTGCCAGCGGGCGATCTGGCGGCGGGTGGCCCTGCGCCGGGACAGGAACGCACAGCAGGCCTGACGGGCGTACGAAGGCCGGAACGGGCCGGATTCCGGTCGAACCGGGATGATGGTGGGCAGGCTCCGCACGCCGCTCAGGCAGTCAGGAGGGTTTCCGATGGCCCAGGACGCCACCTCACCGCTCCGCGTCACGCCGGGCGCGACCCCCGGGGAGCGGGCCGCGCTCGGCAAGGCGGCCCGCCGTCGGACGCCCCGCTCCAGCCATGCCGTGTTCGAGCCGGCGGCGGACCGCGCGGACCCGCTGGACATCCTCCGGACCCAGTCGGCGGCGAGGGTGCCCGAACTCGTGCCGATCCGGTACGGGCGAATGGCCGAGTCCCCCTTCCGCTTCTACCGGGGGGCCGCCGCCGTGATGGCGTCCGACCTGGCGGGCACGCCGGATTCGGGGATCCGGGCCCAGCTGTGCGGCGACGCCCATCTGATGAACTTCAGGCTGCTCGCCTCCCCCGAGCGCCATCTGCTGTTCGACATCAACGACTTCGACGAGACGCTGCCCGGGCCCTGGGAGTGGGACGTCAAGCGGCTGGCGGCGAGCCTCGTCATCGCGGGGCGGGCGAACGACTTCTCGGACCGGGAGCGGGCGGACATCGTGCGGGCCACGGTGCGTTCGTACCGGGAGTCGATGACCCGGTTCGCCGGCATGCGCAATCTCGAGGTCTGGTACACCCGGACCGACGCGGACCTCCTGCACGGCCTGGCGGCGGAGAAGCTGGCCGCGCGCGGCCGCAGGCGGCTGGCCGAGCTGACCGCGAAGGCCCGCACCCGGGACAGCCTGCAGGCCTTCGCCAGACTCACCGAGACCGCCGAGGGGCGACTCCGCATCGCCCCTGACCCGCCCCTGCTCGTACCGCTGACGGACCTGCTCCCCGAGGCGGAGCGTGGCGCGCTGGAGCAGCGGGTCCACAAGCTGCTGCGGCGCTACGGCCGCAGCCTCCCCCCGGACCGCCGGGCCCTGCTCGCGGACTTCCGCCCGGCGGACATGGCCCGCAAGGTCGTGGGCGTGGGCAGCGTCGGGACCCGTTGCTGGATCATCCTGCTGCTGGGCAGGGACGGCGCGGACCCGCTCTTCCTCCAGGCGAAGGAGGCCGACACCTCGGCGCTCGCCCCGTACGCCGGGCCGAGCGCGTACCGGAACCAGGGCGAGCGGGTGGTCGCGGGCCAGCGCATGATGCAGGCCGCCGGGGACATCTTCCTCGGCTGGGAACGGGTGGACGGTATCGACGGCAGGCGGCGCGACTTCTACGTGCGCCAGCTGCGCGACTGGAAGGGCATCGTCGAGCCGGAGCTGATGGTGCCGCGCGGGATGCGGGCGTTCGGCGAGCTGTGCGGGGCGACCCTGGCCCGCGCCCACGCGCGGTCCGGTGACCGGATCGCCATCGCGGCGTACCTGGGGCGCGGCGACGTGTTCGACCGGGCGCTGGCGACGTTCGCCGAACGGTACGCCGACCGCAACGAGCGGGACCACCGGGCGCTGACCGACGCGGTGGCCACGGGCCGGCTTCCCGCGGCCGGGCAGGACGACCGGTAGGCGGCCGGAACTCCGCACCTCACCGGTAGGCGGCCGGAACTCCGCACCTCGGCAACTGCCGACGCCGCAGGACTCGCCACACCCCAACAGCCAGGACATCGCGGACAGAACACCACATCGTGGTATCACCGTGTGGACCCCGTCGGGACAGCGCGTTCCGGCCGGGGCCCGACACCGAGGAGACCATGACCATGTCGGCCGAACCGGTCGGAACACCCGGCACGGAGTCCCCCGACCCGATGAAGGTCGTCCGCACCCGGGGATACGCGGTTCTCCTGATCATGGTGGCGATCCTCGGAGTCCCCATTTCCGCCGCGGCGTTCGGCTTCCTGGCCCTCGTCCACGAACTGCAGTCGCTGACCTACGAGGACCTGCCCCGGGGCCTGGGCTTCGACGGGACGCCGTCGTGGTGGCCGGTGCCGCTGCTCGCCGTGGCCGGCCTCCTGACCGGGCTGACCATCCGCCACCTGCCGGGCCTGGGCGGACACAGGCCCGCCGAGGGCATGGTGAACACGGGCCCGGCGACCGCGGCGGAGCTCCCGGGGATCACACTGGCCGCGCTGGCCTCCCTCGGGCTCGGCGCGGTGCTCGGCCCGGAGGCTCCGCTGATCGCCCTCGGCGGCGGCCTGGCCGTGTACGCGGTACGCCTGGTCAAACCCGGAATCGAGCCCGGCGGGCGCGCCCTGGTCGCGGCAGCCGGGAGCTTCGCGGCCGTCAGCGCCCTGCTGGGCTCGCCGCTCCTCGGCGCGTTCCTGCTGATGGAGGCGTCAGGCATCGCCGGGACGATGCTCGGCGTGGCGCTCGTGCCGGGGCTGCTCGCCTCGGGCATCGGCTCGCTCATCTTCATCGGACTGGGCTCGTGGACGGGGCTGGGTACGTACTCCCTGACCCTTCCCCACGTGCCGCACACGGGGCAGCCGGGGTTCGCGGAGTTCGGCTGGGCGGTCGCGCTGGGCCTCGCGGCCGCTCTCGTGGGCACGGGGATCAAGCGGCTCTCGCTGTACCTGCAGGAGCGGGTCGAGCGGCGCAGGGTGGCCGCCACCGTGGGAATGGGTGTGATCGTCGGCGTACTCGCGCTCCTGTACGCCGAGAGCACCGGGGAGGATGCCTCCGAGGTGCTCTACTCCGGCCAGGACGCCCTGGGCGGGCTGCTCGGCGACAACGCCGCGTACTCCGCCGGTACGCTCCTGGTGCTCATCGCCTGCAAGGCGCTTGCCTACTGCGCGTCGTTGAGCAGCTTCCGGGGTGGTCCCATCTTCCCCGCGATGTTCGTGGGGGCGGCGGGCGGACTGGCCCTGTCGCATCTGCCGGGACTCGACGTGACGTCCGGTTTCGCGATGGGGATCGGCGCCATGTGTGTGGCGATGCTGAAGCTGCCGATGACATCGGTACTGCTCGCCACACTGCTGCTGGGCTCCGAGGGCATCACGGTGATGCCGCTCGTGATCGTCTCGGTGGTGGTCTCCTACGTCCTGGTGCTCAGACTCGAGCGTCCCGCTGCGGTCCCGCACACAGCGCCCAGATGACGATAATGTTGATGGCGATGAGCACGAGGGACCAGAACGGGTAGTACGGCAGCCACAGGAAGTGGGCGACCACACCGAGTCCGGCGAGCACGACGCCGACGGCACGCGCCCACAGGGCTCCTGTGAACAGGGCGCAGCCGGCCAGGAGGATGACGATGCCCAGAATGAGGTGGATCCATCCCCAGCCGGTCAGGTTGAACTGGAACACGTAGTTGCGGGTGGCGACGAACACGTCGTCCTTGGCGATGGCGGCGATCCCCTCGAGGATCGCCATGGCCCCGCCGAAGATCATCAGCACGGCCGCGAAGACCGTCCAGCCGGACGCGGATGAGCGCGAGCCCACGGTGTCGTGATCCGCTCGCGCACCGCTCACATTTCTGGCCATGTGGGCCTCCTCGGTTCTCCAGCCGCCACCGGCCCGAATGAACCGGTATGCGGCTTATCTTTCGCTTATCAGCCTGACACGGCATCACCCACTCGGCACACCGACCCGGAGGCTCACCCCCATGTCTCTCCTCAGGGATAAGATCCTGGATATGAGAGATAACGACGAGCCGGACTCCGTCGGCGCCCGGCTCGCGGTCCGGCTGGGCCGGCTCCGCACCGAACACGGGTGGTCGCTGGACGAGCTGTCGCGGCGCACCGAGGTGAGCCGTTCGACCCTGTCGCGGCTGGAGCGCGGCGAGCTGAGTCCCACCGCCACCGTGCTGGGACGGCTGTGCACGGCGTACGGGCGGACGATGTCGCGGCTGCTGATGGAGGTGGAGGCCGCACCACCGGCCCTGGTGCCCGCCGACCGGCAGCCGGTGTGGCGGGACGAGCGGTCCGGGTTCGTACGCCGCTCCGTCTCACCGCCGCACAGCGGCCTGCGCGCGGAGATCGTCGAGGGCACGCTCGACGCCGGCGCCGCCCTCTCGTACGAGGAACCACCGGTGCCCGGTGTGGAACAGCACATCTGGGTACTGGAGGGCACGGTCGAGATCACCGTCGACGACACCGTGCACACCGTGCGCCGCGGTGACTGCCTGCGCTTCCGGCTGCGCGGCCCCTCGCGCTTCCACTGCCCGGGCCCGGACCGGGCCCGCTACGCCCTGCTGATCGTCCTGCCGTGAACTCCGTGAGAGGACCCCGCCCCATGACCGAGATCGTCCCCGTGACCGGCCCCGAGCTCGTCACGTACGCCGACGAGCTGGCCGCCCTGCTGATCGAGACCGTGGAGGGCGGCGCCTCGGTGGGATTCCTGAGGCCGCTGGACCGGGCGTCCGCCGCCACCTGGTGGCGGGAGCGGGCCGTCGCGGTCGAGGCGGGGCACCACCAGGTCTGGATCGCCCGCGACGGGGAACGGCTGGCCGGCACGATCGGCCTTGTCATGCCCGCCCTGCCGAACGCCCGCCACCGCGCGGAGGTCGCCAAGCTGATGGTTCGCCCCTCGGCCCGGGGCCGGGGGGTCGGCCGGGCCCTGCTGGCAGCCGTCGAGCGGTCCGCGGCTGCCGAGGGGCTGGCACTGCTGGTCCTGGACACCGAGACGGGCAGTCCGGCCGAACGGCTCTACAGGGCGGCGGGCTGGACGGAGTGCGGATCGATTCCCGCGTACGCGGGCGACCCGGCCGGCGTACTGAGGGCGACCACCTTCTACTACAAGGCGGTCGGCCCCGCGAATCCACTGGCGGCACAATGAACAGCGACGCCACGCAACAGAGGAGACCTTCCATGACGCTGCACGACATCCCGCTCCGCACCCTTACCGGCGAGCCCACCACGCTGGGGGCCTACGAGGGCTCCGCGGTCCTGCTGGTGAACGTCGCGTCGAAGTGCGGCCTCACCCCGCAGTACGCCGGTCTGGAGCGGCTCCAGAAGGAGTACGGGGACCGCGGCTTCACCGTGCTCGGCGTGCCCTGCAACCAGTTCGCGGGCCAGGAGCCGGGCTCCGCGGAGGAGATCCAGACATTCTGCTCGACGACGTACGGGGTCAGTTTCCCGCTCCTGGAGAAGGTCGACGTCAACGGCGAGGACAGGCATCCGTTGTATGCGGAACTGACGAAGCTGGCCGACGCCGAGGGTGCGGCCGGTGACGTCCAGTGGAACTTCGAGAAATTCCTGATCTCCCCGGCCGGCGAGCCGGTCGCCCGGATCCGGCCCCGGACCGAGCCGGAGGCCCCCGAGGTCCTCACCGCCATCGAGGCACACCTGCCGAAGAAGTAGAACGGCCCCGGGGGCCGGGCCGTCGTGCGGTCCGGCCCCTAATGTCCGTCAGCGGATGGGCATCCCCGACAGTGTGCGGGCGATCACCAGGCGCTGGATCTCGCTCGTGCCCTCGAAGATCGTGTAGATCGCGGCGTCCCGGTGCATGCGCTCCACCGGGTACTCCCGGGTGAAGCCGTTGCCGCCGAGGATCTGGACGGCCTGGGCCGTGACCGACTTGGCCGTCTCGCTCGCGTAGAGCTTCGACATCGAGCCCTCGGCCGCGTCGAACGGCTTCCCCGCGCTCGCCATCCAGGAGGCCCGCCAGACCAGCAGCCGGGCGGCGTCGATCTGCGTGCGCATGTCGGCCAGCTGGAACGCGATGCCCTGGTTGTCGATGATGGGGCGGCCGAACTGGGTCCGGGTCTTCGCGTAGTCGAGGGCGACCTCGTAGGCGGCGCGGGCGGTGCCGACCGCCATGGCGCCGACGGCCGGTCGGGACGCCTCGAAGGTGGCCATCGCGGCGTTCTTGACGCGCTCACCGCCGGACCGGGCGCGTTCACGGGCCCGGGCGAGGCGCTCGTCGAGCTTCTCCTTGCCGCCGAGCAGGCAGTGCCCGGGCACCCGGGCGTCCTCCAGGACCACTTCGGCGGTGTGCGAGGCGCGGATGCCGTGCTTCTTGAACTTCTGCCCCTGGGACAGGCCCGGGGTGGCGGGCGGGACGATGAAGGAGGCATGGCCCTTCGAGCCCAGCTCCGGATCGACGACGGCGACGACGACGTGGACGTTGGCGATGCCGCCGTTGGTCGCCCAGGTCTTCGTGCCGTTGAGTATCCACTCGTCCTTGGCCTCGTCGTACACCGCGCGGGTGCGCATCGAGGCGACGTCGGAACCGGCGTCCGGCTCGGAGGAGCAGAAGGCGGCGAGTTTCACGTCGTCGGCGTCGCCGTACATCTGCGGGATCCAGGTGCCGATCTGTTCCTCGGTGCCGTTGGCGAGGACACCGACGGCCGCCAGGCCCGTGCCGACGATCGACAGGGCGATACCCGCGTCACCCCAGAACAGCTCCTCCATGGCCACCGGGATGCCGAGGCCCGTAGGGTCGAAGAACTGCTGGGCGTAGAAGTCGAGGGAGTAGATTCCGACCTTGGCGGCCTCCTGGATGACGGGCCAGGGCGTCTCCTCACGCTCGTCCCACTCCGAAGCGGCCGGTCGGATCACATCCGCGGCGAAGCCGTGAAGCCAGTCACGGACCTGCTTCTGGTCGTCGTTGAGTTCGAGCGTGAACTCGGCCATGTTCCCTCCAAGCACTGCCGGACAACGGTACGTTACTCACGGTAACACCAGTCTGTTACCAGCAAGTAGTCACTGTCAACCGCTCAACCGCGGATCCGCGCACCGCAGGGCATGGTGTTACGTTGCCCGGGCGTCAAGAGATCGCGGGACAGCTTGCGGGGGCGGGGAGAGACGACATGGAGACCACACGAGGGGCCGAGCGACAGCGGACGGCGGCCGAGCGCCGCCGCCGGGAGCTGCTGGAGGCCGCGGACCGCGTGGTCCTCCGGGAAGGCCCGCAGGCGTCGATGAACGCGATCGCCGCGGAGGCCGGGATCACCAAACCCATCCTCTACCGCCACTTCGGCGACAAGGGCGGCCTCTACCGCGCCCTCGCCAAGCGCCACACCGACGCCCTGCTCAGCGCCCTGCGCGCCGCGCTCGACGCCCCGTCCGAGCGCCGCGAGCGGGTCGAGGCGACCCTGGACACGTATCTCGCGGCGATCGAGGCCCGTCCGCAGGTCTACCGCTTCCTGATGCACCCGTCCGACGACGCGGCACCCTCTCCCGAACAGGGCTTCGACGTCGGCCGGCACTCCGCCCCGTTGCTGCGCAGGCTCGGCGAGGAGCTCGGCATGGTGATCTCCGAACGGGTCGATCTCGGACCCGACGGCGATCAGATGGCCCGGATCTGGGGCCACGGCATCGTGGGCATGATGCACGCGGCCGGCGACTGGTGGCTGGGCGACCGCCCCTGCTCGCGCGAGCAGTTGGTACGCAGCCTCGCCGACCTGCTCTGGGGCAGGCTGGCCGAGGCGGGCGACCTGCCGGGCGGCCCCGGCTTCTGAACCGCCGGCCCTCCGGGGGCCGGTCCGCACGCCGGTCCGCACGCCGGGACCGGTCCGTACGCCGGGATCAGTCCGTACGCCTCCACGGCGCCCGCCGGGCCGCGCGCAGCACTCTGGCCCGGCGAAGACCGGTCAGCCGGTCCGTGTAGACCCGGCCGTCGAGGTGGTCGCACTCGTGCTGCAGACACCGGGCGAACCAGCCGGTGCCGGTGACGCGCACCGGTTCACCCGTGACGGTGCGGCCCTCGACCACCGCGCGGTCGAAGCGCGGGGTGCCCGCTTCGAGGCCGGGAAGTGAGAGGCACCCCTCCGGTCCGCGTACGGTGATCCCGTCCGCCTCGACGAGTACCGGATTGACGAGATGGCCGAGATGCCTGACCTCGTCGTCGTCCGGGCAGTCGTAGACGAACACCTTGAGCGGAACCCCGACCTGGTTGGCGGCCAGCCCCACACCCTGCGCCGCGTACATGGTGGCGAAGAGGTCCTCGACCAGCCTCGCGAGCGAGGGCCCGAAGTCGGTGACGTCCTCGCAGGGACTGTGGAGCACCGGGTCGCCGAGCACACTCATGGCGCGGACGAGTCCGGAACTGCCGGGGATCGGGCGGTTTCGCATGGGGAGAAGGGTACGTTCCGGGTGACCTCCACGTTCCGCCCGGTGCCGACGTGCGGTTGCGGTGCCGGACATCGATAGGCTGGGCGCGGACTATGCAAGGAGGATCTAGGACGATGGCAGGCAACACGGAGCCGTTGTCGCCGCGGGCCAAGCTCGCCGTGACGGCGGGCAAAGCCGCGGCGGCGGTGTCGCGCGCTGCGGGGCGCGGCAGCGGATCGGTGATCGGCGGCCGGGTGGCGCTCAAGCTCGACCCCGACCTGCTGGGGCGGCTGGCGCAGCACTTGGACGTGATCCTCGTGTCCGCGACGAACGGCAAGACGACGACCACCAGACTGATCGCCGAGGCCCTGCGGGCCGCCGGCCCGGTCGTGTCGAACGCGCTCGGCGCCAACATGCCCGCGGGGATCACCTCCGCGCTGGCCGGCGGCTCGGACGCGAAGTACGGCGTGATCGAGGTCGACGAGAAGTACCTCGCCGGCGTCGCACGCGACACGACGCCGAAGGTGATCGCGCTGCTCAACCTCTCCCGCGACCAGCTCGACCGCGCGGCGGAGACCCGGATGCTGGCCGAGAAGTGGCGTGAGGGCCTCTCCGGCTCGAAGGCCGTGATCGTGGCCAACGCGGACGACCCGCTGATCGTCTGGGCGGCGTCCTCCTCCCCCAACGTGGTGTGGGTGGCCGCGGGACAGGCGTGGAAGGACGACGCCTGGTCCTGCCCGTCCTGCGGCGGTGTGATGCAGCGCCCCGGCGACGACTGGTTCTGCGGTCAGTGCGGTTTCCGCCGCCCCGCCCCCAGCTGGGCGCTGAACGGCGACTACGTACTGGATCCGCACGGTTCCGCGTGGCCGATCCACCTCCAGCTGCCGGGCCGCGCCAACAAGGCGAACGCCACCAGCTCGGCCGCCGTCGCCGCGGTGTTCGGTGTGCCGCCCCAGGTCGCCCTGGAGCGCATGTACCAGGTGCAGGCCGTGGCGGGCCGCTACGACGTCGTCACCTTCCTCGGCCGTGAGCTGCGGCTCCTGCTGGCGAAGAACCCGGCTGGCTGGCTCGAGACCTTCTCCCTGATCGATCCGCCGCCCACCCCGGTGATCCTCTCCGTGAACGCCCGCGGCGCGGACGGCACGGACACCTCGTGGCTCTGGGACGTCGACTACACCCAGCTCTACGGCCACCCGATCTTCGTGCTCGGTGACCGCAAGCTGGACCTCGCGGTCCGCCTGGAGGTCGCCGGGCTGGACTTCCGTGTCTGCGAGACCCTGGACGAGGCCGTCCAGATGTCTCCGCCCGGCCGCATCGAGGTCATCGCCAACTACACCGCCTTCCAGGATCTGCGCCGTCGTGTCGGCAACTGACCCCGGCGCGGGCCACCCCCGGAGAGGACGAAGCATGAGCAACAACGGCCTGCGGCTGGTGTGGGTCTACCCGGACCTCCTCAGCACCTACGGCGATCAGGGCAACGCCCTCGTGGTGGAGCGCCGGGCACGGCAGCGCGGTCTTGACGTGTCGCGCGTCGACGTGCGCAGCGACCAGCCCATCCCGACCTCGGGCGACATCTACCTGATCGGCGGGGGCGAGGACCGGCCGCAGCGGCTGGCGGCGGAGCGGCTGCGCCGCGACGGCGGGCTGAGCCGGGCCGCTTCCAACGGCGCGATCATCTTCTCGGTCTGCGCGGGCTACCAGATCCTCGGCCACGAGTTCATCAACGACCTCGGCGAGCGCGAGCCCGGCCTCGGGCTGCTCGACGTGATCTCCACGCGGGGTGAGGGTGCCCGGTGCGTCGGTGACGTGCTCGGGGACATCGATCCCAACCTGGGGCTGCCGCCGCTGACCGGATTCGAGAACCACCAGGGCATCACCCACCTCGGCCCGACGGCCAGGCCGTTCGCCCGTACCCGGATCGGGCGGGGCAACGGCACGGGTGACGGCACCGAGGGCGCGTACAACGACACGGTGTTCGGTACGTACATGCACGGTCCGGTGCTGGCACGCAATCCGCTGATCGCCGACCACCTGCTGAAGCTGGCCCTCGATGTGAACGCGCTGCCGCCGTGCGACGACCGCTGGTACGAGGCGCTGCGCGCCGAGCGGATCGCCTCGGCGACGACGCCCGCCTGACGTCCTCCGGCCTGCACGGCCTTCCGTGCGGACACGCCCTCTTGACGGGCCGTCCGCGATCGTGGGGTTTCGTGTACGGCTGGTGTACGTCCAGCAGTCGGACAGTGGGTTCGGTCCCGCCACCTTGCGCCGGTAGGGTGGCGGGGATCCAACCGGACGACGTGGTCCGGTCGTCGGCCCACGTTGCAAAGGTTTCCCGGGCAATGCGAATTGGTGTGCTCACCTCCGGCGGCGACTGCCCCGGCCTCAACGCCGTCATCCGTTCCGTCGTGCACCGCGCGGTGGTCGACCACGGTGACGAGGTCATCGGCTTCCACGACGGTTGGCGGGGCCTCCTCGAGTGCGACTACCGCAAGCTGGACCTCGACGCGGTGGCCGGCATCCTCGCCCGGGGCGGCACGATCCTCGGTTCGTCCCGGGTCCAGCCCGCGCACCTGCGTGACGGTGTGGAGCGGGCCAGGGGCCATGTCGCCGATCTCGGTCTGGACGCGATCATCCCGATCGGCGGTGAAGGCACGCTGAAGGCGGCCAATCTGCTGTCCGAGGCGGGGCTGCCCATCGTCGGTGTGCCCAAGACCATCGACAACGACATCGCCTCCACCGACGTGACCTTCGGGTTCGACACGGCCGTGGGCGTCGCGACAGAGGCCCTCGACCGGCTGAAGACCACGGCCGAGTCGCACCAGCGGGTGCTGATCGTCGAGGTCATGGGCCGGCACACCGGCTGGATCGCCCTGCACTCGGGCATGGCGGCGGGCGCGCACGCGATCGTCGTCCCCGAGCGGCCCTTCGACATCGACGAGCTGACCGCGCTCGTCGGCCGCCGTTTCTCGGACGGCAAGAAGTTCGCGATCGTCGTCGTCGCGGAGGGCGCCAAGCCGCGCGAGGGCTCGATGGACTTCACCCAGGGCACCAAGGACGTCTACGGTCACGAGCGGTTCGCCGGAGTGGCGACGCAGCTCTCGGGCGAGCTGGAGCAGCGCCTCGGCAAGGAGGCCCGCCCGGTGATCCTGGGGCACGTCCAGCGCGGCGGCACACCGACCGCGTACGACCGTGTCCTGGCCACCCGCTTCGGCTGGCACGCGGTGGAGGCCGCTCACCGCGGTGAGTTCGGCATGATGACGGCCCTGCGCGGCACCGACATCACGATGGTTCCGCTGGCGGCGGCCGTGGAGACCCTGAAGACGGTCCCGGCGGAGCGCTACGCCGAGGCCCAGTGCGTGCTCTGATCCGTACGGCGTCCTGTGGACCGCCCCCGGCCGCGACCGCGGCCGGGGGCGGTTCTACTCTGGAGCGGACAACCGGCACGAAACGGGGACGTCCCCAGCGGGAGTGAACAGATGGATCACAGCGGGCACGGCATGAACATGGATCTGCCGCCGTTCACGCTGGGACGTGGGCTCGAATTCTCCGCGGACCCGTTCTTCCTGACCGGCTGCGTCGCGGCGCTCGTCCTGTACGGGTACGCGGTGCTGCGGCTGCGCGGGCGGGGTGACAGCTGGCCGGTCAACCGGATCGCGTTCTTCGTCGTAGGTGTGCTGACCATCGCCCTGGTGACGTGCACCGGACTCAACGACTACGGCATGGTCATGTTCAGCGTCCACATGGTGCAGCACATGGTGATCAGCATGCTGTCGCCGATCCTGCTGCTGCTCGGTGCGCCCGTGACGCTGGCGCTGCGGGCGCTGCCGGTGGCCGGACGAGGCCGCACCGGCCCGCGCGAGGTGCTGCTCATGCTCCTCCACAGCCGCTACATGAAGATCATCACGCATCCCGTGTTCACGATCCCGCTCTTCATCGCGAGCCTGTACGGGCTCTACTTCACCCCGCTGTTCGACTTCCTGATGGGCTCGACGGTCGGCCATCTCGCGATGATGCTGCACTTCCTCGCGGTCGGCCTGGTGTTCTTCTGGCCGATCATGGGGGTGGACCCGGGGCCGCACCGGCCGGGCTACGTGATGCGGATGCTGGAGCTCTTCGCGGGCATGCCGTTCCACGCGTTCTTCGGCATCGCGCTGATGATGGCGAGCCAGCCGATGGTGGAGACGTACACGAACCCTCCGGCCTCGCTCGGGATCGACGCCCTGGGTGACCAGTCCGCCGCGGGCGGTATCGCCTGGGCCTTCAGCGAGATCCCCTCCGTGCTGGTGCTGATCGCGCTGGTCTTCCAGTGGTACCGCTCCGAACAGCGTACGGCCAAGCGTGCCGACCGGGCCGCGGACCGTGACGGTGACAAGGAGCTGAACGCGTACAACGCCTATCTGGCCTCTTTGCAGGCGCGCGGACAGTAGCGCCCGGCACACCTCCGGGGTGACCATGGCTTCAACGGCCGTGCGGCCGGTGAGGAGCGTGCGCCCATGCCCGGATCCACGAAGACCATGGGAGTGCTGACCGTCGGGACGCTGGTCGCGGTGACCGCGTACACGGTGGCGTTGGGGAGCAACGGCTGGCTCTGGTTCGGCTGGGTGGTCCTGGGACTGGCCACTCTGGGAATGCTGGCCACCCGGGACACCTGAGCGCGGGGCGCCGGGCCGGACGGCCGTGCCGCGCGGGCGGCGGGTGGCATCTCGCGGCGTACCGCGGCGGAGGAGGAGCGGGGGACGGTACTTCCACGTGAGGTGGAGGATGCCGCGGCGGCGGCCTCGCCGCTGACCGGTCGGGGCGCTCGGCCTCGTGCGCGGGGCGGCCGCTTCGGCCACGGCGGCCGGCATCCGGGACGCGACCGACGCTCCTGCGGCCGACCGGCCATGTTCGTGCGCCGCGATCGCGCACACCACCCTGGCGGCTCGGGCCATTGGAAACGCCACCGGATCGGCGCCGAGCGGTATTGCGCGCTCGCAGGTCCGTTCAGGGACGTCGGCATCGGGGTACCCGACCGGGAGTGAATGACCGACCGGCCCGGCCCAGGAGAGCGCTCCCGTCCGGACCGGGCGGTGGGCACGGTCGGCGCACGCGGAGTTCGGCGATGTGCGAGGTTGTGTCACGTGACCTGGTGGAACACGGTCACCGGCCGATCTGGAGTGGGGAGAGACAGTGTTCTATTACGTCCTGAAATATGTCGTGCTGGGACCACTGCTGAGGCTGGTGTTCCGGCCCCGTATCGAAGGACTGGAGAACATTCCGGACGACGGCGCCGCCATCGTGGCGGGGAACCACCTGTCGTTCTCCGACCATTTCCTGATGCCCGCGATCATCAAGCGGCGTATCACGTTCCTCGCGAAGGCCGAGTACTTCACCGGTCCGGGCATCAAGGGAAGGCTGACCGCCGCCTTCTTCCACAGCGCCGGGCAGATTCCGGTGGACCGGTCGGGCAAGGACGCGGGGCAGGCTGCGATCCGCGAGGGGCTGGGGGTGCTCGGCAAGGGCGAGCTGCTGGGGATCTACCCGGAAGGGACCCGCTCGCACGACGGACGCCTGTACAAGGGCAAGGTCGGGGTCGCCGTGATGGCGATCAAGGCGGGCGTCCCGGTCGTTCCGTGCGCGATGGTCGGCACCTTTGAGATCCAGCCGCCCGGGAAGGTCGTGCCCCGGATCAAGCGGGTCACGATCCGTTTCGGCGAGCCGCTGGACTTCTCCCGCTACGCGGGTCTGGAGGACCAGAAGGCGGCGATCCGGGCGGTGACCGACGAGATCATGTACGCCGTACTCGGCCTCTCCGGACAGGAGTACGTCGACGAGTACGCGGCCAAGGTGAAGGAGGCGGCACAGGCCGAGCAGCCCAGGAAGTTCCCCCGGCGCCGGAGCTGAGGGCGGAATCTGCTCCTGGCAGACAGCCCTGGCCCGGCGGTGTCGGGGCGCCTAGCGTTTCCCGTATGAGCAGAGGACGAGCGTTCGTACTGGGCGCCACGGGGCAGATCGGCAGGGGCGCGGTGCTGGCTCTGGCCGAGGACGGCTGGGACGTGACTGCGGCGTCGCGTGGGGGCGGCCGGGCCGACGGCTGGCCGGCCGATGTCCGCTGTGTGGCGCTCGACCGTGAGGCGGAGGGCGCGACGGCCGCCGCGCTGGGCGACGGCTGTGACGTCCTGGTCGACATGGTGGCGTTCGACGGGGCCCACGCCCGGCAGCTGACGGGGCTGGCCGGCCGGATCGGATCGGCTGTCGTGATATCCAGCGGCGCGGTCTACGAGGACACCGAGGGGCGCAGCTTCGACACGCAGGAGAAGCCCGGTGGTGCTCCCCGCTATCCGCTGCCGATCCCCGAATCGCAGCGCACCGTCGCGCCCGGGGACACGACGTACGCCACGCGGAAGATCCGGCTGGAGCGGGAGCTGCTCGCGGCCGGTGACACGCTGCCGGTGACGCTGCTGCGGGCGGGGGCGATCCACGGGCCCCACTGCCGCACGCCGCGCGAGCTGTACTTCGTGAAGCGGCTGCTGGACGGACGCGCACGCCGGGTGCTCGCGTACGACGGGGAGTCCCGCTTCCATCCCGTCCATGTCTCCAACCTCGCGGAGCTGATTCGGCTCGCCGCCCTGCGGCCCGCTTCGCGGGTGCTCAACGCCGGGGACCCGCAGGCACCGACGGTCGCCGAGATCGGCGCGGCCGTCGACTGCGTGCTCGGCCGGACGACCGAGACGGTGCTGGTGGCGGGCGCCCCTCCCGGGGGAGGCGTCGGCGAGACACCGTGGACCGCCGCTCATCCCATCGTCTACGACATGACGGCCGCCGGTCGGGAGCTCGGCTACGAGCCGGTGACGGGCTATGCGGAGTCGCTCCCGGAGACCGTCGAGTGGCTCGCCTCCCGGTTGCACGGGCGGCAGTGGACGGAGGCCTTCCCGAAGATGCTGCGGAACTACGGCGAGGGCCTCTTCGACTACGCGGCGGAGGACGCCTGGCTGGAGCGGTACGACCGTACGGTCTGAGGCCGGTGGGACGGGCCGCCGGCCGGGTGGAATCCCGGCCGCCGGCCCGTCACCCGGACCGGGTGGTGCCTACGGCTTCGGCGCGGCGGGAGCAGCGCTACGGCTTCGGCGCGGCGTGCGGTGCGCACGTCACATCGCGGCGGTCGGTCCTCCCCGTGAGCAGGTAGGTGTCCACCCGCTCGTTGACGCAGGGGTTGACCAGGCCGGTGACTCCGTGGGAGCCGGCGTCCTTCTCGGTGATGAGCCGGGATCCCTTGAACCGCTTGTGCAGCTCGACGGCGCCCTCGTAGGGAGTGGCGGCGTCACGCGTGGACTGCACGATCAGCACCGGGGGCAGGCCCTTGCCGGTCCTGACGTCCAGCGGGGTCTGCTGCTCGGCCGACCAGGTCGCACAGGGCAGGTTCAGCCAGGCGTTGGCCCAGGTCATGAACGGGTACTCCTGATGCAGCCGGGTGTTGTCCCGGTCCCACTTCCTCCAGCTGGTGGGCCACTTGGCGTCGGCGCACTCGACGGCCGTGTACACGGCGTTGCTGTTCTCCGAACGGGCGTTGCCCGCGGTGTCCGACAGGTCGGGAGCAGCGGCGTCGATCAGCGCCTGCGTGTCGCCGGCCAGATAGTCGCTCCAGATCCGGGCGGTGGGTGCCCAGGCGGAGTCGTAGTACGGCGCGCCCTGGAAGAACCCGATGAGCTCGGCCGGGCCGAGGACGCCGCCGATCGGGCTCTTCCTGGCCGCCGCGCGCAGGGTCAGCCACGCCTGCTCGACCTCCTCGGGTGTGTCGCCGATGTGGTAGGCGGCGTCGTTCTCCGCGACCCACGCCTTCCAGTCGTCCCAGCGGGTCTGGAAGGCGACGTCCTGGTTGAGGTTGGCCTCGTACCAGATGTTGTCCTGCGCCGGGTTGACCACGCTGTCGACCACCATGCGGCGCACGTGGGTCGGGAAGAGGGTGCCGTAGACCGCGCCCAGGTAGGTGCCGTAGGAGACACCCAGGAAGTTGAGCTTCTTCTCACCGAGTGCGGCGCGGATGACGTCCAGGTCGCGTGCGGTGTTGGGCGTGGTCATGTGCGGCAGCATGTCGCCGCTGCGTTCGACGCAGCCGTCCGCGTACTCGGCGGCCAGCTTGCGCTGCGCGCGTTTGTCGGCCTCGCTGTCGGGCACCGGGTCGGCCTTCGGCGCCTTGACGAACTCCTGCGGGTCGACGCAGGAGATGGGCGCCGAGTGGCCGACACCGCGCGGGTCGAAGCCGACGAAGTCGTAGGCCTTGGCGGTGTTCGCCCAGAGCGGGTTCTTCGTGACGACGCGCTTCGGGAACGCCATGCCCGAACCGCCGGGACCGCCGGGGTTGTAGAGCAGGGCGCCCTGGCGCTCGGCCTTCGTGCCGGTGCTGACGTGCCGGTCGACGGCGAGTTCGATCTGCTTGCCGTGCGGCTCGGCGTAGTCGAGCGGTACGGTCACCCATCCGCACTGGATGGGTACGGCGATCGCCCACTCGGCCGGACAGTCAGCCCAGTCGATGCCCGCCTTCGCCGCCTTAGCGGCGGCGATCTGGACGCCACGCGCCTCGGTACCACCGTGGTGCCGGCCGTCGGCACCGGCGGCCGGCACGGCTATCGCGCCCGCTATGAGCGTGCCCGCGATCAGAGTGCCGGCCGAACCGAGCACTGTTGTGCGTCTCAAGTGGAACCTCCCCCTGTGTGTGGCGCCGCCGGGGCGGCGCACGAGTTCCCGCGTCCAGCGGATCCTTTCGTCTGTGCGGTTGCTGAGGACAGGGCGTGCGCGTGTTTCTTTACCGAACCAATAGCCGGTGCGTACTGTCCCGCTGAGCGGACTCAGGCCCCGCGAGCTGTCCTCAGCCTCTCCGACAGCCCGTCCAGCAGCCCTTCCAACGCGTCGTCCAGGACGACGCGCAGGAGCCGGGCGTCCGGGGCCAGCGCCGTCACCAGAACGGCCGGTCCGGCCAGTGGTGTGAGCACGGCGGTGGGACCGAGCCCCCGGGGTGCGGGCGGAGCGGCCTCGAACGCCGGGTCGACGACGAGCAGTTGCCCGACGGCCCGGTGGCCGCCCAGGACAGCGGCACCGTCCCATCCGCCGGGGGCACCTGGTCCGTACGCCAGCTGCTGGTCGAGCAGCGGACGGCCGGCCCGCCGGACGGTCAGGCGGGTGGTGAGACTGCCGGTGTCCTCGCCGTGCCGGCCCAGGATCTGCTCCTCGCGCAACACCAGCCGTGCGGTGGGCGCGAGTTCGACCCGGGTGGTCTGGTCGAGCTCGCTGCCGCACGCGGAGATGAGCTGCTCGGGGAGCCAGCGGAGCTCGGCGCCCTCCCCCGCGCTCAGGCGCAGGTCGTACGAGGCGCGGCCCGCGTCAGGTCCCGCGCCGGGGAGCGCCACGGTGGCGGCGACGGAGTCCACGGTGAGCAGCGCGCCGTCCTCGGCCCGGGCTTCGATGGCGAGCCGGTCTCCGCCCAGGGGCGCACTCATCGCGCCGACCACGGTGACCCGGGCGTATCCGGGCTCCGGCGATCTCGTGCGGCGCAGGGCGAGCGGCCCTTCGCTCTCCAGCACGGGGAGGGCGGTGCCGCCGCGGCCGTCGGGGACCGCGGTCATCCGCGCGGTGGCCTTGACGCTCATGCGGCCCAGGCGGCGAGCTGCGCCCGTACCCAGTCGGCGACGGGCGCGACCCCCTCGGCGGAGGTGAGGGAGGTGAACACGACGGGGAGGTGGCCGCGTTGCTCTGCGGCGTCGCGGGCCATCCGGTCCAGGTCGGAGCCCACGTACGGGGCGAGGTCGGTCTTGTTGATGACGAGGAGGTCGGCGGTGGTGACTCCCGGGCCTCCCTTGCGCGGGATGTCGTCGCCGCCGGCGACGTCGATGACGAAGACCTGTGCGTCGACGAGCCCCTTGGAGAAGGTGGCCGTGAGGTTGTCGCCGCCGGACTCGACGAGGATGAGGTCGAGGGGCCCCACGGAGTCCTCCAGGTCCTCCACCGCCTCCAGGTTGGCGGAGATGTCGTCGCGGATGGCGGTGTGCGGACAGGCACCGGTCTCGACGGCCTGGATGCGTTCGGGCGGCAGGACGGCGTTGCGGAGGAGGAAGGCGGCGTCCTCACGGGTGTAGATGTCGTTGGTGACGACGGCGATGGACAGCCGGTCGCGCAGGGTGCGGCACAGGGCGGCGACGGTGGCGGTCTTCCCCGAGCCGACCGGTCCGCCGAGACCGATGCGCAGGGCGCGACGGGTCCCGTCGGGACGTGCGGCGTCGGCACTGACGGCTGCGGGCCCGTGGTGGGTGTGGTCGAGGTGCATGGGTGCGGCTCCTGGCGGTGTCGGGGCGGTGGGGGCGGTCTGGCGGGGTTCAGGAGGCGAACAGGCGGACCGGCCAGGCCGCGTGTCCTTCGGCGGTGATGTCGAGCAACGGGGCGGAGGCGGCGGGTAGTGCGTCGATGCCGTCCCGTGCGGCCGCTGCGGCCTGTTCGGCGACCTGGTCGAGCGCGGGTGCGAGGCGGGCGAGGACTGCGGTGGCCTCGAAGGGGTCGAGGGAGAGCAGCCTGACGACCGCGGTGGCCGGACCGCTCACCGCTTCGTAGGCGACGCAGTGTGCGGCGTCCTGCGGGGTCAGGCCGGCGGCGCGTGCGGTGAGGCCGAGGACGACGGGGTGGTGGGCGCCGCGCGGCCGGGCTTCGGCGAGCGCGGCCAGTTCGGGGCTGGGCCAGGTGGCCCGTGCCGCCCGCATGAGCTGGCGACCGAGCTTGCGCCCGACGGCCCGCAGCGCGGGTGACGGGGTGCGGGCGTCGGCGGCCTCGTCGAGCGTGAGCGGGTCGAGGCCGTGGGCCGCAGCCGCGGCGAGGGCTGCGGAGGTGAGGCCGGTGGTGTGGAGTCTGCCCAGGCAGAAGCCGGCCAGGTCCTGGGCGTCGCGGATGTGTCCCGCCTTGACGGCCGGCTCGGCGCCACCGGAGTGGGCGTGGCCACCGGCGGGGAACCGGCCGTCGGCGAGGACGAGCAGGGCGGCGCGCGTGGTCATGGGTGCAGTCCTGCCCTCGGTGAACTCGGTGAACTCGGTGGATGGTGGGGCTGGTGGGGCTGGCGGGATCGAGCGGTCAGAAGAGGAAGTAGCGCTGTGCCATGGGCAGTTCTGCGGCCGGCGCGGGTTCGACCCGCTCACCGTCGATGGTGACGTCGAAGCTGTCGGGATCGACCCGGACGCGGGGCAGGGCGTCGTTCTCCCGCATGTCCGCCTTGGTGACTCCGCGCGTGCTGGTGATCGGCACGAACCGCTTCCCGAGCCCCAGCCGTTCCGGCAGCCCGTCCTCGATGGCCGCCCCGGACACGAAGTTGAGGGAGTTGGCCGCGGGGGCCCGGCCCACGGCGCCGAACATCGGGCGGGGCATGACCGGTTGCGGGGTGGGGATCGAGGCGTTGGCGTCGCCCATCTGCGCGTACGCGATCTGGCCGCCCTTGATCACGGTCTGCGGCTTGACGCCGAAGAAGGCCGGGTCCCACAGCACGAGGTCGGCGAGCTTCCCGGTCTCGACCGAGCCGATCTCACGGTCGAGCCCCTGGGCGACCGCCGGGTTGATGGTGTATTTGGCGACATAGCGACGAGCTCGGTGGTTGTCGGCCGGACCGTCACCGGGCAGGGAGCCCCGTCGCCGCTTCATCACATGGGCGGTCTGCCAGGTGCGCAGGATCACTTCGCCGATGCGCCCCATCGCCTGTGAGTCCGAGGAGATGATCGAGATGGCACCCAGGTCGTGCAGGATGTCCTCGGCCGCGATGGTCGAGGGCCGGATCCGGGACTCCGCGAAGGCGAGGTCCTCCGGCACCGCGGGATTGAGGTGGTGACAGACCATCAGCATGTCGAGGTGTTCCTCGATGGTGTTGACGGTGTGCGGCCGGGTCGGATTGGTGGAGCTGGGAAGGACATAGGGCTCCGAGACCACGCTGATGATGTCGGGGGCGTGCCCACCGCCCGCACCTTCGGTGTGGTAAGCGTGGATGGAGCGCCCGGCGATGGCGGCCAGCGTGTCGGCGACGAAACCGGCCTCGTTGAGTGTGTCCGTGTGGATGGCCAGCTGTGCGCCGGTCTCCTCGCAGACGCCGAGGCAGGCGTCGATGACGGCGGGGGTGGCACCCCAGTCCTCATGGATCTTGAATCCCAGTGCCCCGGCCCGCAGTTGGGAGTGCATGGCCTCACGGGACATGGTGTTGCCCTTGCCGAGCAGGCCTATGTTGACGGGGTAGGCCTCCAGTGCCTCGAACATCCGGGCGAGGTGCCAGGGTCCCGGGGTGATGGTGGTGGCCTTGGTGCCCTCGGCCGGTCCCGTGCCGCCGCCGACGAGCGTGGTGATACCCGACGAGAGCGCCTGGTCGACCAGGGTCGGCGAGATAAAGTGGACATGCGCGTCGATGGCGCCCGCGGTGATGAACTTGCCGTTGCCCGCGATGATCTCGGTCTCGGGCCCGATGACCAGATCGGGGTGGACGCCGTCCATCGTGTCCGGGTTCCCGGCCTTGCCGATGCCGGTGATCCGACCGTCACGGATGCCTATGTCCGCCTTGACCACGCCCCAGTGGTCGATGATGACGGCGCCGGTGACCACGGTGTCGGGTGCGCCCTCGGCGCGGGTGGTGCGCGCCTGCCCCATCGACTCGCGGATCACCTTCCCGCCGCCGAACACGGCCTCGTCACCGGCCCTCCCGGGACCGCCGCAGCGGTCCTCCTCGATCTGGACGACGAGATCGGTGTCGGCGAGCCGGATGCGGTCGCCGGTGGTGGGCCCGAACAGGTCGGCGTACACGGGGCGGCTGAGCTCAGGCATCGAGGGGACCTCCGGTGTCGCCGCGCAGGCCGGGGACGATGCGCAGGCCTGCGATCGGGACGAGTTCGACGTCGACGGGAATGCCGGGTTCGAAGCGCACCGCGGTCCCTGCGGCGATGTTCAGCCGCAGCCCGTGGGCAGCCCCGCGGTCGAAGTCCAGACCGGGGTTGGCCTCGGCGAAGTGGTAGTGCGAGCCGACCTGGACGGGCCGGTCCGCCGCGTTGAGGACGGTGAGGCGGGTGACGGGGCGCCCCTCGTTGAGCGGCACCGGGCCGTCCGCGTACAGGATCTCTCCGGGGATCATCGGCCGCCCCCGTCAGACGATCGGATCGTGGACGGTGACGAGCTTGGTGCCGTCCGGGAAGGTGGCCTCGACCTGTACGTCGTGGATCATCTCCGGGATGCCGTCCATGACGTCCAGGCGGGTGAGCACCTTCCTGCCGGAGGCCATGAGTTCGGCGACGGTCCGGCCGTCGCGCGCTCCTTCCAGGAGGTGCGAGGTGATCAGGGCGATCGCTTCGGGATGATTCAGCCGCAGCCCGCGCGCCCTGCGCCTCTCGGCGACGTCGGCCGCCACGTGGATGAGCAGGCGTTCCTGTTCGTGCGGAGTCAGTTGCACGCTTCCACCTCTTCGTCTTCCGCCCGGTACCGGCCCCGGGCGCAGCGGGACCCTATCCGCCTTCAACGGTCTGTTGAATGACGAACCGGGCCCCGCGGCCAGGTATTGCACGTTAGGGCGGAAGTTTTTCCGGCGCGTTAACTGATCTTTTGCGGATCCATGGACATCAGGCCGCGCAGCCCGTTCTCCAGCACCTCGGGCTCCGTCCCGCCGAACAGCGCTTCCTGCGCCATGAACCCCTGAGCGGTGGCGATCATCGTGCGGGCGACGTCGTCGGCGGGCACGTCGGCGTGCATGAGGCCGGCCGCACGGTAGGCCTCCACCAGCTTCGCCCAGGTGGCACGCATACCCGTGAAGCCGTCCTCGAGGGTCTTCGCCAACCGATCGTCGCGCAGGGTCTCGGCCCACACCTGGACGATGAGCGCGGCACACGCGCGGCGCTCCATCCCGTACACCTGCCCGGTGATCACACGGCGCAGCACCCTGCCCAGCAGCACGTCGGGAGTGGGCGGCGGGGTGAGATCGGCCGCCTCCTCGAACGCCTGCCGGATGCCGCGGAAGGCCTCGTCGGCGATGGCCGCGATCAGGTCCTCCTTGCCCGCGAAGTAGCGGTAGACGGCACCCGCCGACAGCCCGACCTCTTTCAGCACGTCCTGCATCGAGGTGCCGTGGAAGCCGTTGCCCGCGAAGCAGCGCGCGGCCCCGGCGAGGATCTGCCGACGGCGGGCGTCGAGGTGCTCCTGCGATACGCGTGCCATGACCCAAACCTAAAACGAACGTTCCTTCTTGACAAGTGTCACGACGACAGGACAGTGGACTCCGTAAAACGAACGATCCTTCTCTTTAAATATCCCCTGATCGCCCTGAATCACCCCCTCTTCGAATTGAGGCGCTCGCCATGCCGTCTGCACCGAACCACCGTGCGGTGGCGGTCATCCTGCTCGTCCCCCTGATGGTGGCGCTCGCCCTCTGGGCCTTCTCGTGGCCCGCCGCGCGGATCGCGCCGCGCGACCTGCCCGTGGGCGTCGCCGGTTCCGCGGCCGCGGCCGATCAGCTGCACGAGCAGCTCGAACGGCATGAGGGGGCCTTCGAGATCCACCGCTACGACGACGCGTCCGCCGCTCGCGCCGCGATCGAGGACCGGGTCGTATACGGCGCGGTCGTGGCCGGGGACAAGGGGCCGCAACTGCTCACCGCGTCGGCGGCGAGCCCCGTCGTCTCCCAACTGCTGACCGAGGCGGTCGCGGGCGCGGCGCCCGCCGGGACCGCCGTACCGGTGACCGATGTCGTGGCGGCGCCGGCCGCGGACCCCCGCGGCAGCGCGCTCGGCGCGAGCATCCTGCCGCTGGCGCTCGCCGGAGTCGCCTCCGGGGCGGTCGTGACCCTGATGAAGCTGCGCGGCGCCCGGGCAGCGGTGACCCTGGCCGTCACAGCGGCTCTGGTGGGCATCGTGGCGACCGCGGTCGCCCACAGCTGGCTCGGCGTGATCACGGGCGGCTGGTGGGCCGAGGCCGGCGTCATGGGGCTGACCGTGCTGGCGATCGGCTCGGCCGTGGCCGGGCTCGCCGTCCTGATCGGCACGCCGGGCATAGGCCTGGGCGCGCTGCTGATGGTGCTGCTGGGCAATCCGTTCTCCGGCGCCACCAGCGCGCCCGAACTGCTCCCCGAGCCGGTCGGCGTGATCGGGCAGTGGCTGCCGCCGGGCGCGGGCGGCTCACTGCTCCGTTCGGTGGCGTTCTTCGACGGCAGCGCCGCGGGCGGTGCCGCGTCGGTCCTGGCGGCCTGGGCGGCGCTCGGCCTGGTCGCGGTCCTGATCGGCGGGCGCAGGCGCCCGGAGCGGACCGACGGCGCCGATCCCTCCGTACACAGGCCCGATCCAGTCCCGGTGGGCTGAGCGGTCTCGCACCGGAACAGGCCGTGCGTCCTCCGCCGTGTCAGGCGGTTGCTGCACGGCTTTCCGCTGCTCCGGCCTCGTCGACATCGACCCGGGCCATGCCGTACCGGCACGCACGCGCCTCCCGACTCGCCGTGAAGGCGATCTACGACACCATGCCGTACCTCACCTGTGAGGTGGAAGCCTTCTGTCTCGGCCAGGCGGGATCCAGTGCCGCCGTGCTGCTCGCGCCCGGACGCCGACACGCCCTGCCCGGCGCCCGGGCAGTCGTTCGGCAGCCCGCCCCGGACGAACCGGTGCGGGGCCGGCTCTCCGATCTCGGGATCGAGGCACGTGAGTCGGTGCGCGTGCGCGTGCGCGAGACGCTCACCGCCATGCCGGCCCGTCACACGGGGCGTTCCGCACAGGACATCGGTGCCGACATCGAGCGGGACACCATCCTCGACGCACCGGCCGCCCTGGCGTACGGAATCGTGGACCACGTCGTTGAGAATCGCTAGCCGTACCGGCCCACCACTCCCCGCGAGGTGAATCCCCCACGCGCTCGCCCCGGTTTTCGCCCGCTCCCCGCACCGACCCGCACCGAGGCGGAGTTCATCGACCGGTACCTGGAAGCGCTCGGCCAGGTGGGCCGGATCTGGCCGACCCGTATGCGTACGGGGCGCTGCGGGCTGCGCAGGCGCCGGCCTAGCGGGCCGCGGCCTTCCGCGACGCGCTCGCACTCGTGCACGAGCGGGGCGAGGCGTCGATCCACGCGTCCCCACCGGCACGCGCGCCGCGGCTGCCGGACGGGGAGCGGTGCGCCGGGCGGGTCACCATGCCTCCCCGGCCAGCGAGTTGACCGGCGCCCCGCCCGACTCCTGCACGCCACCGGCCTTTCGGCGCCCGTTCACGACACGCCCGACGGGTCGATCGAATTTCCTCGCTCGTTCGGCGTAGACGGCCCCCCGCACGAGGGACAGCTCAACTTGCGCAATCCGCGCGGACACTGAACGGAATACGTCGTTCCGCCGCTGGTACGGGGCTGGTCGACCGACGACGCCGAGGGCCCGGATCCGCCCCGTCCACCCGAATGGATCAGTCGTGATGACTCTCACATAACGCCATTTCAGCTCGGAAATCCGGCGGTGCGTGAGTAAAGATCCCTGAGACGACAAGCCCCCGCCACCGCGGCGGGGCGGTCCGGGCGGACGCCGAGTCCTGCCACTGTCCGGATGCCTGGTCGACAGAAGTGGATCGGCAGGAGTGGAGGACCCGAGCACAACGGGCCGACCGGACACCCGGGCGGTCCTCGGGGTGAAGCCGCCTTGTGCGGCCGGGCAACTTCGCCAGCCCGAACCCGACAGGTCATCCTTCACAGGCGGCTGACGAAGGGTTGCGCATGACTGCGCAGGTTCATGTCCCGTCTCTGATCGCCCGAGCCGGAACGGCCTCGGTTCTCACCATCGCTCTGGGCACCACCATGCTGGCCCCCGGCCTCGTCGACGAAGCCGAGGCCGCGACCCATTCGACGAAGGCGCTCAAGATCGCCGCCTCGAAGAAGGGGTCGCCGTACGGTTACGGCGCCACAGGCCCCCACCGGTTCGACTGCTCGGGCCTCACGCTCTACTCGTTCAAGAAGGCGGGCAAGAAACTCCCCCGCACGGCCCAGCAGCAGTACAACAAGACCCGCCACCTCACCAGGTCGCAGCGGCAACGCGGCGACCTGGTCTTCTTCCACGCGGGCCGGAGTGTCTACCACGTGGGCATCTATGCCGGCGCTGGGAAGATCTGGCACTCGCCGAAGTCCGGGGCCGTGGTCCGGCTGGAGAAGATCTGGTCGAAGAGCGTCTGGTACGGGAGGGTCCGCTGACGGTCGTAGCGATTCGGATCAGTGCAGCAGGGGCCCGCCCACCAGGACGAGCCCCAGCGCGGTGAGCGCCGCGCCGCTGCCGCCCTCGATGGCGCGGGCGGTACGCGGCCGGCGCAGCCACCGGCCGAGCCGGTCCACGAGCAGGGCCACGGCCGGGAACCAGACGAGCGCCAGGAGTACGACCACCGAGGCCAGCAGCAGGGTCCTCGGGAGGGGCGGCTGCCCCTCGGGGACGAACTGGGGCAGCAGACTCAGGAAGAGTACGGGCGCCTTGGGATTCAGGGCGTTGGTGAGGAATCCCTGGCGCAGTGAGCGTCCGGGGCTCATCGGCGCCCTGTACCCGGCCTCGTCCGGCTTCTGGGCCCGTTCGCCCGCCGCTCGCCGGCGCCGTATCGCGTACAGGGCGCTGAGCCCCAGATAGAGCACATAGGCGCCACCGAGCAACTGCACGGCGCGAAAGAGTACGGGCATCGTCACGAGCACCGCGGCGAGTCCGGCGACTGCCAGCGCGGTGTGCACCAGCAGGCCCGCGGCGACGCCGACCGCCGTGGCGACCCCCGATCCGCGCGAGGCGAGCGCGTTGCGTACGACCACGGTGAAGTCGGCGCCGGGCAGCGCGACCATCCCGGCGGCCACCCCGATGAAGGCGAGCAGTTGTGCGTCCATGAGTACACCCTGACCCGGCCGGCCCTTTAGCGTGTACTTGCAATCTTCTGGGTCCACCAAAAGGAACGCTTAATGTACGACCCGACACGCCTGGCCGCGCTGGTGGCGGTGGCCGAGGCCGGTTCGATCACGCGGGCCGCCGCTCGGCTCGGCTACACCGCGCCCGCACTCTCCCAGCAGCTGGCCAAGCTGGAGCGGGAGGCCGGTGCGGCGCTACTGGTGCGCCACCATCGCGGGGCACGGCTGACGGCGGCCGGGGAGCTGCTGGCGGGACGGGCCAGGAGGGTGCTGGACGAGATGGACCAGGCGCGGCACGAGCTGGCCCGGCTCGCGGGGCTGTCGGGAGGGCGGCTGCGCGTCGGTACGTTCACGACGGCCGGGATCCATCTGCTGCCCCCCGTACTCAGCGCGTTCCGGCGCGCGCACCCCGATGTGGAGCTGACCGTCACCGACTACGAGCCGCCCTTCGGAGTCGCCGCCGTGGCCGCCGGCGACGTGGATCTCGCTCTGACCCATGCGTACGAGCCCGCTGCCGCCGATCCGATGCCGGCCGGTGTGTCCGCGGATCCATTGCTCGTGGAGGAGCTGGTACTGGTCACCGCGGTCGGCCATGTGCTGTCGGAGGGCAGCGGCCCGCTGCCCGTGGCCGAGCTGGCGGGCCGCCCGCTGATCAGCAGCGCACCCGCCCATCCGCCTCGCCGTGGGGTGGAACGTGCACTCGCCGAGGCGGGGGCGACTCCCGCCGTGGTGTGCGAATCCCCCGGCTACGCGCTGGTGTGCGCGCTGGTGAGCGCCGGTCTCGGGGTCGCGGTGGTGCCGGAGATGGTCGCGTCGATGTCCTCCACCCCACTCGCCGTACGCCGGCTGGAGCCCGTGGCCTTCCGGCGGACGATCTCCGTGGTGCACCGGGGCGACCGGAACACCGCCGCGGCGACCACTCTGAGGGCCTTGCTCCGAAGCGGTTTCGGCCGGGCGGCGGGTACACAGTGACCGCCGGCGCGTGCCCGGTGCCGGGCATCGGATCCGCGCGGGCATCAGGTCCGTACCGGACGTCAGCTCTGCGCGGGCCCGGACCAGGGAAGGGCGATCGACACGGTCTTGCCGCCGTCCGCGGTGGGGCTGACGCCGAGCCGCCCGCCGCACTCCTTGGCCAGGGCCCGGATGATCACCATGCCGCGGCCGTTGTCCTGCTGCACCGCAGCCGGCAGCCGCTGGGGCCAGCGCGGGTGACTGTCCGTCACGCCGAGGTAGAGCTCCACGTCCCGGTCTAGGCGGAGATCCACCGTGAAGGTGGGTGACTGCCCGAAGGTGTGCAGGACGGCGTTGGTGGCGAGTTCCGAGACGATCAGCCGGATGACGTCGGCGGCTTCGGTGTCATCGGGCAGACCCCATTCGGTGAGCACCCTGGCCACGTGTCTCCGGGCCGCGGACACCGAGGCCGGATCGCTCGGCAGAGTGACGGTTGCTTCCTGATGGTCCGCCATGGCGACGCCGTCCCTTCCCGCCCGGACCGACCCGCGATCGGCCTGGATTGTGCTTCGCGTCAGACTGCCACTGATGCTGCCCTCTGTAACGGCGATCCACCAAGATATGCATATATCTGTCGCTCAATACGGTGAACTCTGCCCCGTAAGCCCCATACGGGCGCAACACTGGCCCCTTTCCGAGCCGTCCCGGTACGGGCCGGCTCTCCGTACAGCGGAAGGAGGCCGGCATGAGGCACGGCCCTGTCGTACGTCGTCGAAAGCTCGGCGAGGAACTGCGCGGTCTGCGTCACAGCTCGGGACTGACGAGCCGTGACGCGGCCCGGCTGCTGGGCTGGCACCAGTCCAAGGTGAGCCGGATCGAGACGGGTGCGAGCGGGGTGAGGCCGGCCGACGTGACCCGGTTACTGGACGCCTACGGGGTGGACGACACGCAGCTCCGCTCCCTGCTGCAGGCACTCGCGGGCTCGGCGGGCGGGGGCGGCAACGGGTGGTGGCACGCCTATCGCGGCCTCATCCCGCCCCAGTACCGCGACTTCATCAGCCTGGAGTCGCAGGCCGGGGCCGCCCGCACCCTGGAGACCTCGGTGGTGCCGGGACTGCTGCAGACCGCCGACTACGCGCGGGCGGTGACCCGGTCCTCCCTGGACGGACTGCCGCCCGCACAGCTGGACTCCCTGGTGGAGGTGCGGCTCGCACGGCAGGGAGTGCTGCACGCGCCCAGCCCTCTCCGGTTGAGTGCCGTACTCGACGAAGCCGTGCTGAGGCGTGGCGTCGGCGGCCCGCAGGTCATGCGGAACCAACTGGACCATCTGGCGACGGTGGCACAACTGCCTCATGTGCAGCTTCAGTTGCTCCCGTTCCGGGCGGGCAGCTACATCGGCCTCACAGGCCCTTTCGTTATCTTCTCTTTCCCAGCCATTTCTGATCTGGATGTGGTCGTTCTTGACCATTTGACAAGTAGTCTCTATCTGGAGCGGAGAGAAGACCTTGAGGCGTACAGCTCGGCCTTCCGCACGATGCAGGCTCACGCGCTGTCGCCGGAGCGTTCGCTGGACCTCATCGCCGCAGTCGGCCGCGGCGGTTGACCGGACCTTCTGACTGCCCGAGGGGGGCACGATGTCCGACCGTCTCGCACAGCCCGTGAAGCCTGTGGAGCCCGCACAGCCCGCACTCCGGTGGCGGCGCAGCAGCCGCAGCACCGGGATGAACAACTGCGTGGAGGCCGCGCCCCTGGGCGGCGGTCGACTCGCCGTACGGGACTCCAAGGACGTGGACCTGCCGCCGTTACGCTTCACCGCGGCGGCCTGGACGTCCTTCGTGTCCCGGCTGCCGGAACACCGGGAGGGCTGACGGGGTTCAGCCGGCGGGGGCGGGAGCCGACGCCACGATCGCGGCCACCGCGGCCGCGATCTCCGTCCGGGTCAAATCGGCCCGTGCGGTCAGCCGCAGCCGGGAGATGCCGTCCGGGACGGACGGCGGCCGGAAGCACCCCACCGCGAGTCCGGCCGAGCGGCAGTCCGCGGCCCAGCGCACCGCCGCCTCCGCCGACGGTGCGCGGACGGACACGACGGCCGCGTCCGGGCGCACGGCGGTCAGCCCGGCCGCCGTCAGCCGGTCGTGCAGTTCGGTGGCGACGGCCCGGGCCCTGCCCGCCCGTTCCGGTTCGCGGCGCAGCAGCCGCAGGCTGCCCAGAGCGCCGCCCGCGGCCGCCGGCGCGAGACCGGTGTCGAAGATGAACGTACGGGCCGTGTTGACCAGGTGCTCGATGACCCGGGCCGGCCCGAGGACCCCCCCGCCCTGACTTCCCAGGGACTTCGACAGGGTGAGTGTGGCCACGATGTCCTCGCCGCCCGCGAGCCCGGCGGCACCGAGCGCGCCGCGTCCGCCCTCGCCCAGGACGCCGAGGCCGTGCGCGTCGTCCACGAGGAGCGCCGCTCCCCCGTCCCGGCAGACCTGGGCGAGCTCCGTCAGCGGGGCGGCGTCGCCGTCCACCGAGAAGACCGAGTCGGTCACGGCCAGCGCCTGTCCGCCGTGGGCACGGAGTTCCTTGCCCACGGCGCCCGGATCCGCGTGCGGGACGACGGCGGTCGCCGCGCGGGAGAGGCGGCAGCCGTCGACGATCGAGGCATGGTTCCCGGCGTCGGAAACGATCAGCGAGCCCTGCCCGGTGAGCGCGGTGAGGGCTGCCAGGTTGGCGGCGTAACCGGACGACAGGACGAGGGCCGCTTCGAAGCCGCAGAAGTCCGCCAGCTCCCGTTCGAGTTCGGCGTGCAGCGCGGTGGACCCGGTGACCAGCCGCGAGCCGGTGGCACCCGCCCCCCACCGGCGGGCCGCCTCGGCCGCGGCGGCCGTGACCTCGGGATGGCGGCTGAGACCGAGGTAGTCGTTGCTCGCGAGGTCCAGCAGTTCCGATTCGGCGGACCTGGGGCGAAGGTTGCGGACGAGTCCGGCCGCGGCACGGCGACGGGCCTCGTCGTCGATCCAGTCGAACGGGGCGAAGGACATGGGGCGGTCCCTTTTGTAGGCAGCTCACAGACCCTAGCGGGGTGCGCAGCAGGTCAGGGTGTGGCAATACACACACCCTCGGCCACCTCTACTGTCCGGTTCCTCCTTGGCCGAAGGCGGTGCCGTACGTCAGGATCGGGGCCATGGACCTGCTGAACACGCTGGTGGACAAGGGGCTGCGGCGCGAACTGCCGACCCGTGAAGAAGCGCTCGCCGTGCTGGCGACCTCCGACGACGAACTGCTCGACGTGGTGGCCGCGGCCGGAAAGGTGCGCCGTCAGTGGTTCGGGCGGCGCGTGAAGCTCAACTATCTGGTGAACCTGAAGTCCGGGCTCTGCCCCGAGGACTGCTCGTACTGTTCGCAGCGGCTCGGTTCCAAGGCGGGAATCCTCAAGTACACCTGGCTGAAGCCGGACGAGGCGACGAAGGCCGCCGCGGCCGGGGTGGCCGGCGGCGCGAAGCGGGTATGCCTGGTGGCGAGCGGGCGTGGGCCGACGGACCGGGACGTCGACCGGGTCTCGCAGACGATCGAGGCCATCAAGGAGCAGCACGAGGACGTCGAGGTGTGCGCCTGCCTCGGCCTGCTCTCGGAGGGACAGGCCGACCGGCTGAGGTCCGCCGGCGCCGACGCGTACAACCACAACCTCAACACCTCGGAGGGGACGTACGGGGAGATCACGACCACCCACACGTACGCCGACCGGGTGGACACCGTGCAGCAGGCCCAGGCCGCCGGCCTCTCGGCGTGCTCCGGGCTGATCGCGGGGATGGGTGAGGCCGACGCCGATCTGGTGGACGTCGTGTTCTCGCTGCGCGCGCTGGACCCGGACTCGGTTCCGGTGAACTTCCTGATCCCGATCGAGGGCACCCCGCTCGCCGAGGAGTGGCACCTCACCCCGCAGCGGTGCCTGCGCATCCTGGCGATGGTCCGGTTCGTCTGCCCGGATGTCGAGGTGCGGCTCGCGGGCGGGCGTGAGGTCCATCTGCGCTCGATGCAGCCGCTCGCCCTGAACCTGGTCAACTCGATCTTCCTGGGCGACTATCTGACCACCGAGGGCCAGTCGGGTCAGTCCGACCTCGACATGATCGCGGACGCCGGCTTCGAGGTGGAGGGGACGGACACGACGACACTTCCCCGGCACCGGGCCGCGGCGGGCGGCGGCTGCGGTTCGCACGACGGCGGCTGCGCTCCCTGCGGCGACGCCCCCGAGGCCGCCGAGGTCCCGGCGGTGCGGACGGAACCGGTGCGGACGGAACCGGTGCGGACAGAGTCGGTGCGTACGGATGCGGCTCGGACGGATCTGGTGGCGGTCAGGCGTCGCGGCGCCGGTACGGACATCGCGCCCAATGCCTGAACCGCTCTCCCCCGCCGAACTCCGTTCCCTGGACCGGGCCCACGTCTGGCATCCGTACGGCCCGATGCCGGGCCGTCAGGAGCCGCTGGTCGTGGAGTCCGCGTCCGGGGTGCGGCTCCGGCTCGCCGAACCGGCCCACGGCCGGCACGAGTTGGTGGACGGCATGTCGTCCTGGTGGTCGGCGGTGCACGGCTACAACCATCCGGTGCTCAACGAGGCGGCCCGCGGACAGCTGGACCGGATGAGCCATGTGATGTTCGGCGGCCTCACCCATGAGCCCGCCGTCCGGCTGGCGACGCGGCTGGTGGAGATCACCCCGGAGCCTTTGCGGCACGTCTTCCTCGCCGACTCCGGATCGGTCTCGGTCGAGGTCGCGGTGAAGATGTGCCTGCAGTACTGGCGCTCGGCCGGGCGACCCGGCAAGCACCGGCTGCTGACGTGGCGCGGCGGATATCACGGGGACACCTGGCAGCCGATGTCGGTGTGCGATCCCGAGGGCGGGATGCACGAGCTGTGGTCGGGTGCGCTGCCCCGGCAGGTCTTCGCGGACGCGCCGCCGGACGGCTTCGACGCGGAGCCGGACGACGCCTACGTCCAACACCTGCGGGAACTGATCGCGGCGCACGCCGACGAACTGGCCGCGGTGATCGTGGAGCCCGTGGTGCAGGGCGCGGGCGGCATGCGGTTCCACTCGCCGGCCTATCTGCGGGTGCTGCGCGAGGCCTGCGACGCGAACGACGTCCTCCTGGTGTTCGACGAGATCGCCACGGGATTCGGCCGTACGGGCAAGCTGTTCGCGGCCGGGCACGCAGGGGTGTCCCCGGACGTCATGTGTGTCGGCAAGGCGCTGACCGGCGGATATCTGACGCTCGCGGCGACGCTGTGCACCACTCGGGTGGCGGAGGGCATTTCGAGCGGGGAGGTGCCGGTGCTGGCGCACGGGCCCACGTTCATGGGCAATCCGCTCGCCTCGGCGGTGGCGTGCGCTTCCGTGGACCTGTTGCTGGGCCAGGACTGGGAGCAGGAGGTGAAGCGGATAGGTGCCGGGCTCCGGCACGGTCTCGCCGAGGCCACCGGTCTGCCGGGCGTGCGGGACGTACGGGTGCTGGGCGCGATCGGTGTCGTACAGCTCGATCACGAGGTGGACATGGCGGCGGCGACCCGGGCGGCCGTCCGCGAGGGCGTATGGCTGCGGCCGTTCCGCGACCTCGTGTACACGATGCCGCCGTACGTGACGGGTGACGACGATGTGGCGCGGATCTGCCGGGCCGTGTGCGCGGCGGCGCGGGAGGGCTGAGATGACCATTCTGGTGGTGTCCGGTACGGGCACCGAAATCGGCAAGACGGTGGTGACCGCCGCTGTGGCGGCGGCCTGCCGTGGCAGACGGGTCGCGGTGCTCAAGCCCGCGCAGACCGGTCTCGCACCCGGTGAGCAGGGAGACGCCGCCGAGGTCGTGCGGCTGGCGGGCGGCCATGTGACGGCGGTGGAACTGGGCCGTTTTCCTGAGCCGTTGGCCCCGGAGACCGCCGCGCGACGGTCCGGTCTGCCGCCCGTACGTCCGTACGAGATCGCCGAGGCGGCGCAGAAACTGGCGACGGAGCACGATCTGGTGCTGGTCGAGGGCGCGGGCGGGCTGCTCGTACGTTTCGACGAGCAGGGCTCCACGCTCGCGGACGCCGCCCGGCTGATGGGCGCGCCCGTGCTGGTGGTGGCACCCGCGGGCCTCGGGACCCTCAATGCCACCGCGCTGACGGCGGAGGCACTGCGGGCCCGTGGCCTCGAATGTCCGGGTGTCGTGGTGGGCAGCATGCCGGCCGATCCGGATCTGGCCTCCCGGTGCAACATCGAGGACCTCCCGGTCGCCGCGGGCGCCCCGCTGCTCGGCGTGGTCCCCGCCGGGGCCGGATCACTGTCGCCCGACGACTTCCGTGCGCGGGCGGCGAGTTGGCTGGCCCCGGAGCTGGGCGGGGACCGGATCGTCCGATGAAGGGCTGAGCGGGCCCGCACGGGGGAGAATCGAAGGAGAGCCGTACCCGTCCGCCGAGGAGGTCCGTCATGCGTCTGCGCAGCACGAAGATCCCGCGGGACGCGGTACACCATCCGGTCTTCGCCCGCTTCTACGCCCGGATGAGCGTGACCGCGGATCTCAGGGGCGGTGTCGCCCGCCTCCGTGACGAGCTGCTGTCCGGGGTCTCGGGCCGGGTCATCGAGATCGGCGCGGGAAACGGCCTCAACTTCGCTCACTACCCGGGGTCCGTGTCCGAGGTGGTGGCGATCGAACCCGAGCGCGGTCTGCGTCAGCTGGCGGCCCGTGCCGGGCTGCGTGCGGAGGTCCCGGTCGATGTCGTACCGGGCACCGCCGAGGCTCTTCCGGTCAAGAGCGAGGCCTTCGACGTGGCGGTGGCGTCGTTGGTGCTGTGCACCGTGCGGGATCTGCCGCGGGCCCTGTCCGAGATCAAGCGGGTGCTCCGGCCGGGCGGTGAACTGCGCTTCTTCGAGCACACACTTGCCCAGGGACGGGCGCTGGCGACGGCCCAGCGGGCGGTGGACCGGACGGTCTGGCCGCTGCTGTTCGGGGGCTGTCACACGTCGCGGGACACACTCGCGGCGATCGAGGCGGCCGGCTTCGAGCTCGGCGTGTACCGCAGGCTCCGGATTCCGGAGAAGGGCGTGCAACTGCCGTCCACACCGTGTGTGCTCGGTGTGGCCCGCAAATCCATGGTCGTGGACTGAGGCTCCCGGGCCCCAACGGCTCACCACATACCCAGAGGCGTCCATGAGTCAGGAGGCCGGGTCACAGGCGTCACAGGCTCCACTGGCGCAGCTCTTCGGCGATCACCCGGACGTCCGCCTTGCCCTCTTTCACCAGCCGGGCGAGATCGCGCACCTGCTCGGGCGACGTGATGACCTTCAGCCCCGAGGCGACGAGGTAGCCGTAGGCGACCGCGGACGCGAACATGGCGTTGGAGTGTTCGAGCGCCGGTACGTGGAGGAGCAGCTGCAGCATGGCTGCCGCCCGGGAGTGCGGGTCGCTGTAGACGGGGCTGCCGAAGATCTCCGCCTCGTGCCGGCTGACGGCCGCTACGAGCGCGCCCCAGTCGACGACCTGCGGATCCCCCGGCGTCTTGTGCTCGGCGACCATGAGCAGCCAGGAAAGATCGATCTGCAGGTTCAACGGGTACCTTCGCGCTCCGGGCCGAACTCCTCGGCGAACACCGACTCGTACTGCTTCATGAAGTCGGCCGCTGCCTCGACGAAGGTGTGTCCGACCTCGCCCGCATCCTGTTTGACGAGTTCCTCTATGTAGCGGTTCACGCTCATCCCCCGCTGCAGGGCGCGTTGCCGCGCCGCTTCGGCTGTCGCCTCGTCCACGCGAACGTTCAGCTGAGTCTTGGGCACGGCATCACGCTAGCGCGTCCGCGCTAGCACCGGCAAGAGGAACCACTTCGTGGCCCGTACATCTGCGCCGCGCGTCTACGGCCGTCCGCATAGGGCCACATGCCTGCGGCCCTATGCGGACATACGTCCGCCGCCATGCGTCTGCGGCCCTCCGCGGCCGTGCGTCCGGGGCCGTCGCCCGCCCGCCGGAGTCCGCCCGCGCACCGGAATCCGCTCGACTCCCGCGTTCCGCCGATGATGGGATGACGGCCATGACTGATCTTGTGATCCGCACAGCGACGGCGGACGACGTCGATACGGTTCTGGCGTTCTGGAGGGTCGCCGCCGAGGGCACCAGCATCAGCGACGACCGTGACGGCGTCCAACGGCTGGTCGCACGTGACCCCGGCGCCCTGATCCTCGCCGAACGGAACGGCATGCCCGTGGGGACGGTCGTCGCCGGCTTCGACGGCTGGCGATGCCATCTGTACCGGCTCGCCGTTCACCCGGACCAGCGGCGTCGCGGTGTCGGCGCGGCGCTGCTCGCCGCCGCGGAGGATCGCTTCACCGCGCTGGGCGGGCGGCGGGGCGACGCGATGGTCCTGGACCGCAACGCGCTCGCGCAGCATGCCTGGCGTGCGGCGGGGTATGTGCGGGAGGCCCACTGGAGCAGATGGGTGAAGCGCCTGACCGTCTGAAGGGCCGGCTCGGTCCGTCCGGGCGGGGCCGGGCCCGGCGACGCGTCCCAGTGGGGACCGGAGGGTGGAGCGGACCGGACGGACAACCGGTACGTCCGCCACTTTGCCGACCCTTTACGATGGATCCCCGAACGTCCCGACTTTTCGAAAGGTGTGAGCGTCCGCCCATGGGCGAGCCTCCCAGTAGTAGACACCGCCGACATCGCGCGAACCTCCTGACCCTGCCCGATCATGGGACGGAGGTGAACCGATGACCGAAGTGCTACTGCTCCTCGTGGCGGTGCTGCTCTCCCTCGCCTGCGGCGCGTTCGTGGCGGCGGAGTTCTCCCTGACCACCGTGGAGCGCGGCGAGCTCGAACGAGCCGTCGAGCGGAAGGAGCGCGGCGCCGCCGGAGCCCTCAAGGCGGTACGCAGTCTCACCTTCCAGCTCTCCGGCGCACAGCTCGGCATCACGGTCACCAATCTGGTGGTCGGCATGCTCTCCGAACCGTCCATCTCCAAGCTGATCCGGGGACCGCTGGAGGCGACGGGCGCCTCTCCGGGTGTGGCCTCCTCGCTGGCACTCGTGATCGGCACCGCGCTGTCCACCGTGGTCCTGATGGTGGTCGGCGAGCTCGTCCCGAAGAACTGGGCGATCTCGTCCCCGCTCGCCGTCGCCAAGGTGGTCGCCACCCCGCAGCGGGTGTTCACCGCCGTGTTCCGACCCTTCATCAGCCACCTCAACAACACCGCCAACCGGATCGTGCGCCGTTTCGGACTCGAACCGACCGAGGAACTGGCCTCCGCGCGCAGCCCGCAGGAGCTGGTGGCCCTGGCCCGTCACTCCGCGAAGGAGGGCGCACTGGAAGCGGACACCGCGGAGCTTTTCGTCCGCACCCTCAATCTGTCCGAGCTCACCGCGGAGAACGTGATGACACCGCGTGTCCAGGTCACCGCCCTCGAGATCCGGGCGACCGCCGAGGACGTCGCGAACGCCACCCGGGCGACCGGCCTGTCCCGCTTCCCCGTCTACCGGGGCAGTCTGGACACGGTCGTCGGCGTCGCGCACATCAAGGACGTGCTGGCCGTCCCGGCGGACCAGCGGCCCCGCAAGCGGGTGGCCGACATGCTGCGCGAGCCCCTGCTCGTACCGGAGACCCTCACCGTGGACCGGCTGCTCGACCGTCTTTCGGGGAAGCTGGCCATGGCCGTCGTCATCGACGAGTACGGCGGCACGGCGGGTGTCGTGACGCTGGAGGACATCGTCGAGGAGGTCGTCGGCGAGGTCCGCGACGAACACGACCCGCACGAGACACCCGACCTGGCCGCCGCCGGTGAGGACGCCGACGGACGCGTCCTGTGGTCCGCCGACGGGGCGGCCCGCACCGACCAGCTCCGGACCATCGGACTGCGGGTGCCCGACGGGCCCTACGAAACGCTGGCGGGTCTGATCGCCACCGATGTCGGCCGCATCCCTGTGGTCGGCGACACCGTCGAGCTCGCCGGCTGGCGGATCGACGTGGTGGACGCCTCGGGGCACCGCGCCGCGCGGGCACTGCTGCACGCACCGCTGCCCGGTACCGGCGAGCCGAAGGAGGACGCCCGATGATCGCCGTCCAGCTCCTCATCGGCCTGCTGACCCTGGTCGTCAACGCGTTCTTCGTCGGCGCGGAGTTCGCGCTGATCTCCGTACGGCGCAGCCAGATCGAACCCGAGGCCGAGGCCGGGAACCGGCGGGCGCGCAGCGTCATCTGGGGCCTGGAGCACGTGTCGGCCCTCCTCGCGGCGGCACAGCTCGGCATCACGCTCTGCACCCTGGTGCTGGGCATCGTCGCCGAACCCGCCATCGCACATCTGCTGGAGCCCGCCTTCGACGCGGTGGGCGTTCCGCACGGGCTGGTGCACCCGATCTCGTTCGTGATCGCCCTGACCGTCGCGACGTACCTGCACATGCTGCTGGGCGAGATGGTGCCGAAGAACATCGCTCTGGCCGAGCCCGCCCGCACGGCGCTCCTGCTCGGGCCGCCACTGGTGGCACTGGCCCGGGCGCTTCGACCGGTCATCTTCACGATCAACGCCTTCGCCAACGCGCTGCTCAAGCTCCTGAGGGTGGAGACCAAGGACGAGGTGTCCGCGACCTTCTCCGACGACGAGCTGGCGCGGCTCGTCAAGGACGCGGGGGACGCGGGTCTCGTCGACGACCGTTCGGCTGAGCGGCTGCGCCATGCGCTGGAGCTGGGTCGCCGCCCGGTCCGGGACGTGCTGATGCCGGTCGACCGGGTGCTGTACACCAGGGTCGGCACGACGCCGGAGGAGTTGGAGCGGCTGTCGTACGAGTCCGGCTTCTCCCGCTTCCCGGTGATGGACAGCGAACAGCGGATCCTCGGATACCTGCACGTGAAGGACGCCCTGGACGCCACGCCTCGCGATGTCCCGTTCCCGGTGACGGCGCTGCGGCCGATCGCCCGGGTGCGGGCGGCGACGCCACTCGACGACGTCCTGACCGCGCTGCGGCGCAGCCGTACGCACCTCGCGGCGGTTCTCGACGAGGACGGCCGGCTGGCGGGCATGGTCACCATGGAGGACGTGCTGCGTGAGCTGGTGGGCAGGCCCCAGGCACGCTGACGCCTGCGGCTGGCTGATCGGGGGCGCGGCCGTTGCCGCGCCCCCTCTCCGTGCGCCGTCGGCCGCCGGTCTCCGGTCGCCGTCACGGTAGAATCTCACCGCCATGGAATTGAATGCCCCCTACACCAGCTTTGTCGCGGTCGGCGACTCCTTCACCGAGGGGATGTCGGACCTGCTGCCGGACGGTACGTACCGCGGCTGGGCCGACATCCTCGCTGCTCGGCTCGCGGCCCGTGCGCCCGGCTTCCGCTACGCCAATCTCGCCGTACGCGGGAAGCTCATCGGCCAGATCGTCGAGGAGCAGGTCGCCATCGCCGCGGCGCTGCAACCGGACGTCATCACACTCGTCGGCGGGCTCAACGACACTTTGCGGCCGAAGTGCGACATGGGCATGGTCCGCGGCCGGATGGAGGAAGCCGTGGAGCGGCTCGCCCCGTCGTGCAAGACGCTGGTGCTGATGCGCAGCCCCGGCCGTAACGGTCCGGTGATGGAACGCTTCCGCCCGCGCATGGAGGAGCTGTTCTCGCTGGTCGACGACCTGGCGAAGCGGCACGGCGCGCTGGTGACCGACCTGTACGGTGCGCCGTCGCTCGGCGATCCGCGGATGTGGGACGTCGACAGGCTGCACCTGACGGCCGAGGGGCACCACCGGGTCGCGGAGGCGGTCTGGCAAGGGCTGGGACTGCCCGCGGAGAGTGACTGGCGGAATCCGATGCCCGTTTCCCCGCCTGCGCGCTGGGCGAGGCGGCGGGTGGACGACGTCCGCTTCGCCCGACAGCATCTGATGCCCTGGATCGGGCGGCGGCTCACCGGGAGGTCGTCCGGTGACGGGCGGGGCGGCGCCCAGTTCGACGGGGCGCTCGGCCAGGCCTTCTGGATCACGCCTGAGGACGGGGCCGTCCCCGGCCCCGTGACGGGGTGGCGCAGGCTCGACGGCTGACCGGCCCGGGCCGGCCGGAGATGCCCGGAACGTGAGACCTGTGGGGGCCGGAGGCCGAGGAGCGGGTCTCTGGGATGCCGCGGCCGAAGGCGCCGGTCGGGGCCGGGAGCCAGCCGGAGGGTGAGGAGAGCCGGCCGCGGGGAGCCGGAAGCCCAGGAGCCGGTCACCGGGCAGGTGTCGTGGCTGCCGTGATCGCCAGGGTCGCCGGGCGGCGGGCCTGGCGAGGTCAGCAGACGTTCGTAGGAAACCACACACCGGACCGCGGCGCGGACCTGCAGAAACCGCCAGTAGAATCCGGACACGTGACTGCTGTGTCTGCGAAGCCTCGCATCCCCAATGTCCTGGCCGGCCGCTATGCCTCTACGGAGCTGGCCGTCCTCTGGTCCCCCGAGCAGAAGGTGAAGCTGGAACGTCAGCTGTGGCTGGCGGTGCTGCGCGCTCAGAAGGACCTCGGGATCGAGGTACCTGACGCGGCCCTGGCCGACTACGAGCGCGTGGTCGACCAGGTCGACCTCGCCTCGATCGCCGAGCGCGAGAAGATCACCCGGCACGACGTGAAGGCCCGGATCGAGGAGTTCAACGCCCTCGCCGGCCATGAGCAGGTCCACAAGGGCATGACCTCCCGGGACCTCACCGAGAACGTCGAGCAGCTGCAGATCCGGCTCTCGCTGGAGCTGATGCGCGACCGTACGGTGGCGGTGCTGGCCCGGCTCGGCAAACTGGCCGCCGAGTACCGCGAGCTGGTCATCGCGGGCCGCTCGCACAACGTCGCCGCGCAGGCGACGACGCTGGGCAAGCGGTTCGCCACGGCCGCCGACGAGCTTCTGGTCGCCTACGGGCGGCTGGAGGACCTGTTGGACCGTTACCCGCTGCGTGGCATCAAGGGCCCTGTCGGCACCGCGCAGGACATGCTGGACCTGCTCGGCGGTGACGCCGGCAAGCTCGCCGACCTGGAACAGCGCATCGCCGGGCACCTCGGCTTCGCGCACGCCTTCACCTCCGTGGGCCAGGTCTACCCCCGTTCTCTGGACTACGACGTGGTGACCGCGCTGGTGCAACTGGCTGCGGCTCCTTCGTCCGTCGCCAAGACCATCCGGCTGATGGCCGGGCACGAGCTGGTGACCGAGGGCTTCAAGCCGGGTCAGGTCGGCTCGTCGGCGATGCCCCACAAGATGAACACCCGCTCCTGCGAACGCGTCAACGGCCTGATGGTGATCCTCCGGGGCTACGCGTCGATGACGGGCGAGCTGGCGGGCGACCAGTGGAACGAGGGCGACGTGTCCTGCTCCGTGGTCCGCCGGGTCGCGCTGCCGGATGCCTTCTTCGCGTTCGACGGTCTGCTGGAGACCTTCCTCACCGTGCTCGACGAGTTCGGCGCGTTCCCGGCGGTCGTCGCGCGCGAGCTGGACCGCTACCTGCCGTTCCTGGCCACGACCAAGGTGCTGATGGGCGCTGTCCGGGCCGGGGTCGGGCGGGAGGTCGCGCACGAGGCCATCAAGGAGAACGCGGTCGCCTCGGCGCTGGCCATGCGGGAACAGGGCGCGGAGCGCAACGAGCTCTTGGACAAGCTGGCCGCCGACGAGCGCATCCCGCTCGACCGCGCACAGCTCGACGCCCTGATGGCGGACAAGCTGTCGTTCACCGGCGCTGCGGGCGACCAGGTCACCGCGCTGGTGTCCCGGATCGAGGAGATCGCCAAGCAGCACCCGGAAGCCGCCGCTTACGCCCCCGGCTCCATTCTCTGAAAGCCCGCTCCCCTGTCGGAGCACATGAGGACTCCAGCCCACCCGCGCCCGTGTCGTCCCGGACTTGGCCGCGGGCGGGCCGCTTTCGGTGATGCGGTCCTCCGGGCCTGTGCTGTGCCCGAGACCGTGGCCGACGCGGTCCGGCGTGGGTCCGGTCCGCGCAGGCGATTCGACCAGGGGCACCCGGTGAGCGGTTGTCGTCCTAGGGTTCCCGCCATGGACTGGCGGGCCTGGCACGACCGAGACGATCTTCCCGGTTCCTGGACAAAACGGCGGCTGCTAGCCGTTCAATCACAGGTCCGAGCTGCACTGGACCGCATTCCGTCCGGTCCTCTGCAGGTGATCAGCCTGTGCTCCGGCCAGGGGCGTGACCTGCTCGGGGTGCTGGCCGACCATCCTCGTCGCGACGATGTCCGTGCCCGTCTGGTCGAGTTGGCCCCGGGAACACGGTGAGGTGACACCCGTACGGCTGCTCCCGTGCCGTTGCTCAGGCGTCCCTGGTCCGCACCGTCCACCAGCCGGCGAGCAGTGCGAGGGTGGCCCATCCGGCGGTGACGGCCAGACCCTCCCATGGCCCCAGGCTTCCTTCCGGATTCTGGTAGAGCACCAACTGCCCGGCCCGGTCCGGCAGGTACTGGGCAACTCCACCGGCTATGTCTCCGACCACGAAGGAGACAATCAGGATGAAGGGAATGAGCAGGCTGAGCACGGCAACCGCACTGCGGAGCACCGCCGTCAGTCCCGCCGCGAACAGGGCGATGAGAGCCAGGTAGACGCCGCCACCGAATGCCGCACGCAGAGCTCCGGGCTCGCCGAGACCGATCGCGTACTCACCCATGAACAGCTGACCCACCAGGAACGTGGTGAAGCTGGTGATCAGTCCCACGACGAGGGCGAGCCCACCGACCACTGCGATCTTCGCTGCGTAGAAGAGGCCGCGACTCGGGACGGCCGTGAGCGATGTCCGCAGGGCACCGTTCAGGAACTCGGACGAAAGAGCGGTCGCACCGAAGCTGATGGCCGCGATCTGGCCGAAGTTCAGGGCGTAGAAAGCGGAAAAGACTACGTCGTTACCCGGGTTGTCCGCCTCTGCCTGCCCGACTGTGGCGAAGGTGAGCACCGTGACCAGGAGGGTGGCGGCGAAGACCGCTATGAGAGAACCGGAGACGGACCGCACCGATCTGATCTTGATCCATTCGGAACGCAGCACCGCGGTCGTAGACATGGTCATGGCGGTCAGTCCTCCTGGCCGGCGGTAGGGGATGCGGTGGCGGCGAATTCCGTTTCGGTCGCCGTGAGATCGAGGTAGGCCTCTTCCAGCGTGGCCTGCTTGTCGATGAGCTCGAGAAGGGGAATACCTTCGAAGGCGGCCAGGGCACCGATCTCCTCGGCCGTGGCTCCGTCCACCGCCCACCGTCCGTCGTCGCCCTGTACGGGGTCATATCCCTTACGGATCAGCGCGTCGCGCAGCCGCGCCGATTCCGTCGCCCGCAGCCGGACACCCGGCCGGCTGCGGGATGCGAGGAACTCCCGCATCGGCATGTCGACAAGGAGCCTGCCCTTGCCGAGGACGACCAGGTGGTCGGCGAACGACGAGGTCTCGTTCATGAGGTGGCTGGAGACCAGGACTGTGCGGCCCTCCCCTGCCAGTCTCCGCATCAGCTCTCGGATCCAGACGATTCCCTCCGGGTCCAGCCCGTTCGACGGCTCGTCCAGCATCACCACCTCAGGGTCACCGAGAAGGGCCGCGGCGATACCGAGCCGCTGGCGCATGCCGAGCGAGAACGTCTTGATCCGCCGCCCTGCGACCGAACCGAGGCCGGCCTCCACCAGCACCTCCTCCACTCTGCTGCCCGCTATGCCGTTGCTGGTGGCGAGTGCCAGCAGATGATTACGGGCGGTTCTCGAACCGTGTGCCGCCTGGGCGTCGAGCAGGGCGCCAACCCGGCGCAGCGGATTTCCCAGCGATGCGTAGGCCCGCCCGCCGATCGTCGCGGTGCCGCCGGTCGCCCGGTGAAGGCCGAGGATCAGGCGCATGGTGGTGGACTTGCCCGCGCCGTTGGGCCCGAGGAATCCCGTCACCCGGCCGGGTCGCACGCTGAACGTGAGGTGGTCCACCGCACGGGTGGGCCCGTAGTCCTTGGTGAGCTCGTGCACGTCGATGCTGGTCATGACCTCAGCCTGGCCGCGGGCCAAGGTCCGTGGCCTCCCCCGCCCGGGTGGATCGTCTCCCTCTCGCGGGGGAGCCGTCCTCCGGTCGGCGCTGGCACGATGGCAGCATGCGCCGCTACCTCGCAAGGCTGGCCAGACCGGCCACGTACAGTCGCTGGCTGCACCTGCTCATTCCGTCCGCGGTGGTCAGCGTGTGGCTGTTCATCTCGCCGAGCAGGCCCTGGATGCCGTTCCTGTTCGCGATACCTGTCGGACTGCTTCCGGTGGTGCGCCTCGGCGAGGGGATCCAGGCGCAGCTACTGCTCACGCCCGACCAGCGGGGCCGCCCCGACGCCGCGATCTCCGCGGGTCCGGCCACGACATGGACCGCCCGCTGGCGCACCGTTGCCTGGCTGGAGGTACGGCTGGTTCTGGCGACGGTGGCGACCTTCGCGACGGTCTGGTTGCCGGCGACGACGGTGGACCTCGTGCGGGGTTCGTTCGGAACGGCTCCGAGCGAGGACTGGCTGGCCCGTGGTGTCGAGCCAGGCTGGTGGTGCGTCCTGCTCGCACCCCTGCCTATTCTCCTGCTGTTCGGTGTGGTCGTGCTGTGCGGTGACATCGTCACAGCTGTTGCCCGTCGGCTGCTCGGCCCGTCACCGGTGGAACGGATGACCGCGCTGGAGGAGCGCACCGAGACGCTCCTGGAACGCAATCGCATAGCGCGCGAGCTCCATGATTCGATCGGGCACGCGCTGACGGTCGCCGTCGTACAGGCGGGTGCGGCCCGGACGGCGGGTGACCCGGAGTTCACCGCGCGGGCACTCGCCGCGATCGAGGAGACGGGCCGCGACGCGTTGGACGATCTGGAGCGGGTCCTGCGGGTGCTGCGCGAGTCGGACACTCCCGCGAGTGGGCGTCCGACCCTGGCGGAGGCGGACAAACTGCTGGACTCGGCTCGTGGCTCCGGAGCGAAGATCGACGCGGAGGTCTCGGGTCCGCTCGATCTGATCCCGGGGCCGGTGTCACGTGAGGGGTATCGGATCCTGCAGGAGTCACTCACCAATGTGCTGCGTCACGCCGGTGCCGTTCCCGTGCGGGTGAGGATCCGCGTCGCGGGTGCCTCGTTGGAGCTGGAGGTGACCAATCCTCTCGAGAGGTCGCCCCGCGGGCAGGGTGGCGGCAGCGGGCTGCGGGGCATCCGGGAGCGGGCCGCTCTGCTGGGCGGAAAGGCCAAGACGGGTCCGTACGACGGGGAGTGGATGGTGCACGCGAGCCTCCCGCTGGAGCACATACGCTGACCGGATGCCGGTTACCGTACTTCTGGTCGACGACGAGCCTCTGGTGCGCGCGGGACTGCGCGCGGTCCTTGAGGCCCAGCCCGATATCGAGGTCGTGGGTGAGGCCTCCGACGGCGCGGCCGTGATTCCTCTCGTACGTCAACTGCGCCCCGATGTGGTGGCGATGGATGTGCGGATGCCCTTGATGGACGGAATCGAGGCGACCCGGGTGGTGCTGCGTACCGTTCTCGAACCTCCGAAGATCCTGGTGGTCACCACGTTCGAGAACGACGAGTACGTCTACGAGGCACTGCGAGCCGGCGCGGACGGGTTTCTGCTCAAGCGGGCCCGGCCCGCGGAGATCGTGCACGCGGTACGGCTGGTGGCCGAGGGGGAGTCACTGCTGTTCCCCGCGGCGGTCAGACAGCTCGCCGCCGAGTACGGCACGACGAAGGCGCGGGTGGTCATGGATCGGGCGGCCCTCACCGACCGTGAGGCGGCGGTGCTCCGTCTGATGGCGCGGGGTCTGTCCAACGCGGAGATCGCGGCCAAGCTCGTGGTCGGGGTGGAGACGGTGAAGTCGCATGTCAGCGCGGTGCTGGCGAAGTTGGGGGCGAGGGACCGCACCCAGGCGGTGATCGCGGCCTACGAGTCCGGCTTCGTGGCTCCGGGCTGACCGGGGTCACCTCTCGGTACCGGCTCCGGGTGGCTGTCGCCGCCGCCTCGGCCAACGAGTACGATCCGGCAGACATGCGCACGACCTGGGAGGACACACCGTGGGCCGGCTGACCGGTGGGGACCCGTCTCTGCTGCGGCGGATCAATTCCGCGGTGGTTCTGCATGCCCTCCGGGGTGCCGAATCGCCGACACTCACGGACCTGACCCGGATCACGGGCCTGTCCCGTCCGACGGTCGAGGGCGTGGTCGAAGGGCTCTTCGCAGCGGGCCTGGTCGTCGAGGCCCTGCCCGACGAGAGCGGGGCGCGCAAGCAGGGACGGCCGGCGAGACGGTTCAGGTTCCGTGCCGAGGCAGGTCACCTGCTGGGCATCGAGATCGGACCTCATCGCGTCTCCGCGCTGCTGTCCGGTTTGGACGGCCGGATCATAGGCGCCGGTTCACGCGAGGTGTCCGAGACCGCGTGTGCGGATGACAGGATCGAACAGGTCAGGGCTGTGATCGCCGATGTTCTGCGGCGCACCGGGGTTGCCCGGAGCAGTCTGCGCGCGGTCGGCGTCGGAAGCCCCGGCATCGTGGAGGCCGACGGCACCGTGCGGCTGGGCACGGCACTTCCCGACTGGACCGGCCTCGCCCTGGGCGAGAAGCTGCGGCGTTCCTTCCGCTGTCCCGTGCTGGTGGAGAACGACGCCAATGCGGCTGCCGTGGCCGAGCACTGGAAGGGTGCGGCCACCGAGTCCGACGACATCGTCTTCGTCCTCGCCGGTCTGAGCCCTGGGGCGGGTTCGCTGATCGGTGGGCGGCTGCACCGCGGGTTCGGTGGTGCGGCGGGCGAGATCGGTGCGCTGCACCTGCTGGGCCGGGACGTCACACCGGAACACCTGCTATCCACGACGGACACCCCGCTGGACCCGCTGGACGAACACGCCGTCGCCGCGGTGTTCGCCGCGGCCAGGCAGGGTGACGCCGGGGCACAGGCAGCCGTCGAGCGGTTCATTCAGAGGCTGGTGCACGATGTCGCCGCCCTGGTGCTCGCCCTCGACCCCGAACTGGTGGTGATCGGCGGCTGGGCCGCCGGCCTGGACGGGGTCCTGGATCCGCTCCGGGACGAGCTGGCTCGCTACTGTCTGCGGCCGCCCCGGGTGACCCTCTCGCTGCTCGGTGAGGCCGCAGTCGCCACCGGCGCCCTGCGGCTGGCCCTGGACCATGTCGAGGAGCAGCTCTTCGCCGTGGAGGGAACGGTGACGGCCCGTCGCTGACTGCGACGGGCCGCACGGGTGTTGCTGGGGCTCCGCCGGAGGGCGGAGCTTCGGCGCCGGGGACAGGAACCTCGGAGCCGTTGGGTCAGGAGGCCTGCCGCTCCTGCTCCTCGTGGCTGATCTCCAGGGCCCCCGAGTCCCCGAAGGTGAGCCGGCAGGTGTCGGCCCGGTAGGTGGCCACAGAAACGGCGGCCGTTCCGGAGGCGGCGAAGTAGCGCGTCGTGACCACGAGAACCGGGGCACCGGGGAGCCGGTCGAGCTCCTTGGCGTCGTCCGCCCGGGCCGATCCCAGCTCTACCGAGCGGTCCTGGCCGTCGAGGCCCAGACGGTGCAGCTCACGCAGGACGCTCCGTGCCCGGGCCGGGCCGGACGGCGCGTCGATCGAGGAGAGTTCGGGCACGGACGACCGCGGGACGTAGAGGAGCTCCGCGGCGACGGACTGCCCGTTGGCCACACGGATACGGCGCACGACGTGCACCTCGTCCTCGGCACCGTTGTCGAGAACGGCGGCCACGGCGGCAGGAGCCTTCGCGGAGGTGCACTCGACGGGCTGCCACGCCTCGTCCGACGAACCTCCTCCGCCGGCCCAGTCGTGCTGCGCCGCGGCGACGGCCACACCTACCCGGGGCGGGGCGACGGTGGTTCCCACGCCCCGGCGACGCTGCAGTCTGCCTTCGAGTTCCAGCTGCTCCAGAGCTTGTCGGAGCGTTGCCCGGGCGACCCCGAAGCGCGCCGCGAGATCACGCTCGTTGGGCAGGATCTCCCCCACCGCGAAGTCCGAGTCGAGTGCCTCACTGAGCACGGTCTTGAGGTGCCAGTACTTCGGCTCCTGTACCGATTCCAGCTGCGTGGTCCCCACCCTGATCCTCCGCAATCGCCCAGCGTCTATTCCGCGACGTTATTTATTAAAGGTTCCTGTCTTAACGTTCAGAACCTTAGGGCGGCGTACCACCTTGGTCAAGACCAATACTCCCCCGGTAACGGAACGGAACGGTCCCCTGCCGTAGAGCGTTCACAGGACGTTCGTGGAGCCGTGGGCTCCGGGCAGCGGAAACCCCACGTCCGGGAGCGCCCGGGAGGCCTGTGGGGATCGCACAACGCGGTGCGCGGCTCAAGCGGTGCGCGGCTGTCGCGCGGGACAGCCGACGACGACCCGGGAGGGCGATCGGCCGGCCAAGGGTGATCGGCCGGCTGCCGGAGACCTAACCTCTGCGCAAACCGGCCAGCTTGTCCGGATTGCGAATGATGTAGGCGCACTGGATGACGCCTCCCCTGGCCTCCACCTGGAAGACCGTGTCCGGCTTCCCGTCGACGGTCACCACGAGGGCCGGGCCGCCGTTGAGCTCCACGATCGTGGCCTCCATCCCCGGCGCCCCGTCCCGCCCCACGGCGAAGAGGAAGCGGCCGACCTTGTCCGCCGTCTCGATGATCCGGCGCGGCGCCCTCGACTTGCCTCCGCTGTCGCTGACCAGCCGCACGTCGGGGGCCAGCAGGGCGAGCAGCTGCTCCAGGTCTCCGCCCGACGCGGCGGCGAGGAAGCGCTCGGTGAGATCCCGGCGCACGGCCGGATCGACGTCGTACCGCGGCTTGCGTTCCTCCACATGCCGTTTCGCGCGGCCGGCGAGCTGGCGTACCGCCGCTTCGGACCGTTCGAGAGTGGCCGCGATCTCCGCGTACGGGAAGCCGAAGGCCTCGCGCAGGACGAAGACCGCGCGCTCCAGCGGGGAGAGCGACTCGAGGACGACCAGCACGGCCAGCGAGACGGAATCGGCGAGGACCGCCTGTTCCGCGGTGTCGGGGACGGCGGGCCCGAAGCCGGTGGCAACGGGTTCGGGGAGCCACGGCCCCACGTACGACTCGCGCCTGGACCGCAGGTGGCGCAGACGGTCGATGGCCAGCCGGGTGGTGATCCGGACAAGGAAGGCCCTCGGCTCCCGCACACCCTCGCGCTCCGCGGAGGACCAGCGCAGCCACGCCTCCTGCACCACGTCCTCGGCATCGGCCACACGGCCGAGCATCCGGTAGGCGACCCCGGTGAGGACGGGCCGGTTTTCTTCGAACTGATCGGTCGCGGTGTCGGCGGTCACGTCTCCATCCCAGCCGACACGTCGGACGGTGTCCAGCAGCTTCTACCCCGCCCCTTGAACTGCTGACTACTCGACGGTAATTATTGGTGACAAGGCGTCTACCACCGTCCCGCCCAGTCGGGCCGGACCGTCCCGAGGAGCGGCATGGCCCCATCGGTCTCGTTCGCAGTCGATTCGTCCGTCGGACCTCGGAGCGTGTCCTTGGCGTACGAGCGAAGCGGCTCGGGCGAGCCGTTGCTCCTGCTCCACGGCATCGGCCACCACCGTCAGGCCTGGGACCGGTCGTGCGGATCCTGGCCGCCGAGCGGGATGTCATAGCCGTGGACCTGCCCGGCTTCGGTGCCTCGCCCGCGCTGCCCGGCGGTCTCGCGTACGACCCGCGGACCGTGGCCACCTTGCTCGCCTCGTTCTGCCGGACGATCGGTGTGGTGCGTCCGCACGTCGCGGGGAACTCTCTCGGGGGTCTACTCGCCCTGGAGTTGGGCCGGGAGAAGCTCGTGCGCTCGGTGACGGCCCTGTCCCCCGCCGGATTCTGGACGGAGGGCGAACGCCGCTACGCCTTCGGTGTCCTGCACACGATGCGCAGGGCCGCGCTGACCATGCCGATGCCTCTGATCGTGCGGCTCTCACGGAGCGCGGCCGGCCGTGCGGTGTTGACGAGTTCCATCTACGCCCGGCCCGGCCGGCGTTCAGCCGACGCCGTCGTGGCGGAGACTGTCGCGTTGCGTACGGCCACCGGTTTCCACGCGACTCTGGCCGTCAGCCGGGGCGTCGCCTTCACCGACGATGTCCCGGGCCTCCCGGTGACCGTCGCGTGGGGAAGCCAGGACCGTCTGCTGCCGCGCCGTCAGGGCGTCCGGGCCAAGCACGTCATCCAGGGTGCCCGGCTTGTACGGCTCCCCGGTCGCGGCCATGTTCCGATGAACGACGACCCTGCCGCCGTGGCGCGGATCATTCTCGACACGAGCCGCTGACACACCGTCCCGGCCGTCGGCCTGCGTCGGACGACGTCGCAGGAGGCCGAGCCGAGCGCCACCCCGACCATCAGACTCCCGGCCGCCTGCCCCGCGCCGCAGGGCCTGACCCCCGGCGTACGGGTAGTCGCCGAGGACGCTGGGGCCGGACCGACCTGACCGGCACCGAGCTGCTGTCCGCCGTCTCCGCTCCCGCACGCCGGCGAGGGCGGGCCCTTCAGGAGGCTCTGCGCCAGGCCGTGCGTTCGGGCCGCCTCGCGGCGGGCACCCGTCCCCCGGCGAGCCGTGAGCTCGCGCGGACCTGGGTGTCTCACGCGGGCTGGTGACCGAGGCGTACGAGCAGTTGACGGCGGAGAGTCACCTGCGCAGCGGCCGGGGCGCCGGCACCTGGGTGAGCGGTGCGGTGCGGCCCGCCGACCCGGGGGCGCGGGGCCTGTCACCGCGCGCGCCCGGCGCATCGGTGGATTTCCGACCGGGCACTCCTGATCTGTCGATGTTCCCGCGGAGCGCCTGGTCCGCCACCCAGCGTGCGGTTCTCGGCAGGCTGCCGCACAGCTCCCTCGGCTATCCGGACCCGCGAGGGCTGCCGGAGCTGCGCGGTGCGTGGGCCGCCCTGCTGACCCGGCGCCGTGGGGTGGTCGCCGATCCGGAACGGCTGGTGGTGTGTTCGGGTGTGGCGCAGGCGACCACGCTGCTCGGGTTCGTGCTGCGCGGCCGGGGCATCACGAAGGTCGGCGTCGAGGACCCGGGCAGTCCCGAGCACTCCGCGCTGTTCGCCTCGACCGGGCTGACGACGGTCCCGCTCCCGCTCGACGACGACGGCCTCGCCCTCGCACCGCTGCTGCGCTCCGGCGTACGCGCCGTGGTCACCACCCCCGCCCATCAGTTCCCCACCGGAATCGCCTACTCCGCGGAGCGCAGAAGCAAGCTGCTCGAATGGGCCCGCAGCACTTCGGGCGTGCTCATGGAGGACGATTACGACGGCGACTTCCGCTACGACCGGGCACCGGTCGGAGCCCTGCAGGGACCGGATCCGGAGCATGTCGTATACACCGGATCGGTCAGCAAGTCGTTGGCTCCCGGGCTGCGCCTGGCTGGCTGGTCGCCCCCGCGTCCCTGACCGACGAGATCGTCGAGGACCTCGGCAACCCCTCGGTCGACCATGCGGTCCTCGCGGACCTCGTCACCGGGGGAGGCTACGACCGCCAGCTGCGCCACTGTCAGCGCGCCTGCCGGGAGGGCTGGGATGCCGTGACCGCGGCGCTCGCCGAGCACTTTCCGGGGGCCGAGGTCAGCGGAATCGCCGCAGGCCTGCACATCATCGCCCGACTGCCCGAGCGCTTCGGCCCGCAGCCGGAGTTCCTGCGAAGGGCGGACGCGGCCGGCATCGCACTGCGTCCGCTGAGCGACTACGGGACGGCGGACGCCGACGGCCTCACCGTCCGGCTGGTGCTCGGGTACGCGCATCTGACCCCGGCCGAGATCGCACGCGGAATCCGCTTGCTGTCCGAGGCGGTCGGAGCAGCGGACGGATCAGGTGCCGTGTGAGGGAGACGGGGAGGCGTCATGGGTCGCAGTGCGGACAGGGCCGCCACCACGGCGTCGAGTTGACGGTACGGCCACGCTGTTCATCTGGGGTTGGCGTGCCCGCCGCCGCCGGGCACTAGGCATGACTCGGCACTCAGCCGAGTCCGTCCCGTCGTCACGGCAGTCCGCCTGCCCCCGTCGCCCCTGGAGGCGCATCGATGTCGAACCGTCCCCGCATTCCGGCCCCGGACCGCCGCACCGTGCTGCGCGGCTCGCTCGTCGCATCGGCCGCCTTCGCCGTTCCTTCCGCCGTCACAGCCGCCCCCGCCTTCGCTCTCTCGGGCAGGCCGAGTGCCGTGTGGGGCGTGCAGGTGGGTGATGTGACGGCGTCGTCGGCGCTGGTCTGGGTGCGATCGGACCGTCCGGCACGGATGCTGGTCGAGACCTCGGCGACCGAGTCCTTCCGCCGGGCCCGCAGGTGGCACGGCCCGCTCATCGGAGCGCGCACGGACTTCACCGGAACGACGCCCCTGTACGGGCTGCCGGCCGGCGAGCAGGTGCACTACCGCGTGACGCTCGCGGACCCGCACGACCCGCGCCGTACCGGCAGGCCGGTGTACGGAACCTTCCGTACCGCCCCCGCCGGGCGCCGTGACGGGGTGCGTTTCCTGTGGTCCGGTGACATCGCCGGCCAGGGCTGGGGCATCAATCCCGACATCGGCGGCTACCTGGTGTACGACGAGATGCGCCGCCTCGACCCGGACTTCTTCCTGTGCAGCGGCGACAACATCTACGCGGACGGGGTGCTGGAGCCCAGTGTGACGCTTCCGGACGGGCGGATCTGGCGCAACATCACGACCCCGGAGAAGTCTAAGGTCGCCGAGACCCTCGACGAGTACCGTGGCAACTTCCGGTACAACCTGCTCGACGACAACCTGCGCGCGTTCAACGCGCAGGTTCCCTCCATCATCCAGTGGGACGACCACGAGGTGCGCAACAACTGGTACCCGGGGCAGATCCTCGACGACGCCCGTTACACCGAGAAGAACGTGGATCTCCTGGCGGCGCGTTCGATGCGGGCGTTCCGCGAGTACTTCCCGGTGTCGTCGCACGGCTCCTCGCTGCGCCCCTCGTCCCCCGAGGGGCGCATGCACCGCGTCGTGCGCCACGGTCCACTGCTCGATGTGTTCGTCCTGGACATGCGGTCGTTCCGCAACGCGAACTCCCCCGGCCGGCAGCCCGACGACACGACGGGCATCCTCGGCGCCGAACAGCTGGCCTGGCTCAAGCGCGAACTGTCGCAGTCGCGGGCGGTGTGGAAGGTCATCGCGGCCGACATGCCGCTGGGCCTGGTCGTCCCGGACGGCGCCACGGACTTCGAGGCCATCGCCCAGGGGGATCCGGGCGCACCGCTCGGCCGGGAACTGCAGATCGCCGAGCTGCTGCGCTTCGTCAAGCACCGCCGGATCACGGGCACCGTCTGGCTGACGGCCGATGTGCACTACACCTCGGCGCAGCACTACTCCCCCGAGCGCGCCGCGTTCAAGGACTTCGCCCCCTTCTGGGAGTTCGTGTCGGGGCCGCTGGCAGCCGGAGGGTTCCCGGCCAACGCGCTCGACGGCACGTTCGGACCCGACCGGGTCTTCGTCCAGGCACCGGAGCGGGCGAACGTGTCGCCGATGGAGTCGCCGCAGTTCTTCGGTGAGGTCGACATCGACGGCGGGAGCGGGGAGTTGACGGTGCGGTTGCGGGCTCAGGGCGGCACGGTCCTGTTCAGCAAGGTGTTGCAGCCGGGGCGTACGGGGCAGTGAGCGGGCGCCGTTGAGGGCGGCCCCGGACTCGTGCCCGGGGCCGTTGTCAGTGGTGGGTCCTACGGTTTTCCCATGACCCGATCCGTTCAGGCCCTGGCCTACTCACGCCCGTCCGTCCTGGAGTCCTCGCAGGCGGGGCAGTTGCTCGGCCTGGAGACCGCAGGCGGTCTCACGCCGCGCGGCGCCGAGGCTCACCCGCGATTCTTCTCGGGTTTCCTGACGTCGCCGAAGATCGCCGCGCGGGGGCTGCTGGCCGTCGCCGACGTGGCGTCCGCCCGCTATTACCAGCGAACGCTGCTCTCGTCCCTCGACCCGGTGGTCACGGGCAACGGCGACCGGCTGCGCTTCGAGTCGTTCTCCGGCTGCTGCGGGGTGTACGCGCGTCTCGATGTGCTGCAGGGCGGGCTGGACGGGGCGGAGACCGGGCACGGGACGACGAACGTGGATGTCAACCATCCGTTGCGGGAGGCTCTGTCGCGGATAACGGCGGATGATCCGCTGCATCTGCGGGTCGGGCCCGACGAGATGGCGGTCTCCACCATGGACGGCCCTGTGGTGGAGAAGAAGGTGCCGCTGCCGGACCGCTGGCTGCGCGGCTTCGCCGAGGCACAGGTGGTGTCCGCCGGTTTCGATCTGCGGGCCGAGCTTCCGGCGGCGGAGGCTGTCAGGTTTCTCCGTTCGCTGCCGCGGTCCTCGGGGAACGCCTCACGGGGAGCCCGGTGGGTCGTCCCGGCCGGGAAAACCCTGCGGCCGACGACCCGTCCTGTCCCCGGTGCGGTCTGCCTGCCGGGTCCGGAGCGGCTGGTCGCCCTGCAGCGGGTGTTGCGGGATGCGACGGCTCTGAGGATCTACGGTCCGGTGGCCGACGACGCGGCGACGGCGAGTGCCTGGGAGGTGGTGCTGCCGGGTATGCGGCTGACGCTGACCCTGTCGCCCGACGCGTCACGCGGATTCTCGGGTGAGGGTGGTGTGCTGGAGGCGCTGGCCACGGATGACGCCGCGGCGGACGCCGAGCTGGTGTCCGTGCTGCTGGCGTGGGAGCCCAGGATCGAGCCGGCCGATCTGGCCGAGCAGTCGGGGCTGACGGTGGAGCGGGTGCGGGCTGCGCTCACCCGGCTGGGCACGGCGGGTCGTGTGGGGTACGACCTCTCGGACGCGGCGTACTTCCACCGGGAGCTCCCGTATGACGCGCGCCGGGCCGAGCGGCACAATCCGCGTCTGGTCGCGGCCCGGCAGCTGGCCGGTTCGGGGGCGGTCGTCATGGACGGTGAGCTGGCGGCCGTCTCCTCCGGCGAGCGCCGTTACAAGGTGCGGGAGCAGGACGGGGTACTGAGCTGCACCTGCCAGTGGTGGGCGGACTACCGAGGACGCCGGGGCCCCTGCAAACACGCGTTGGCCGTCCGCATGGTCCGCCGCGGTGCGACGGTTGCGGGCGGTGTGCGATGAAGGAGCTCCTCGCTGCCGTCCGGGACGGCCGCAAGCAGGCGGTGCCCGCACTCGTGGCCGGTCTCGACCGTGCGGAACGCAAAGCGGCCTTGGCGGAGTTGAAGTCCCTGCGCAAGGAGGCCCGGGGGTGGGACTGGCAGCGGCAGGCGGCCGTCCGCACCACCCTGCTGGTCGCGGGTGCGGGGTGTCACACCGGCGCAGCGGCTTGCGCGGCCTGGATCGGCAGCCGTGATCTGCGCGACTGGTCGGGCACTCCGTACCACCTGGTGCTGAAGGTGCTGGCGGACCGTGATCCCGCCTGGCTCGCCGACGTCGCCCATCGGCTGGCGGCACGTCCGTCGATGGCCTCGGCGGAAGCGGACTACTGGTTCGTCGCCGAGCTGGTGCGTATCGCGCAGTGCCCGATGCCGGTCACGGACACCATGGTGGAGGCCTGGGTGTCGTACGTCGCTTCCCGGCGGTACCACGGCAACAGACGGAACCCCCTGATCGAGGTCCTGCGCACCGAGCCGCATCTCACGGCCTTCGTCCCGAGGCTGTTCGAGGGGCCCGAACCGCCCTCCTCCCTGTCCTGGTACGACGATCCGGATTCCGGCGATCACTGGCCGGCCGTACTGGCGACGCTGGCGGCCGAAGGGGTGCTGGACCGGGCGGTGCTGGTCGACGGTGCCGTGAAGCGGCTGCTGCGCGGCGGAAAGCCGGGGAGTCTGCGGTTCTACCTGGCCGTGGTGCGTGCGCTCGGCCTCACCGAGGAGGAGGAGGCGGCTCGTGTCCCGGACTGGTCGGGGATGGCCGGGGACGGCATTCCGGTCGTCGCGGGACACGCGCAGGAGGTGCTCTCCCGGCTGGACGCCCGCGGGGAGCTGACCACGCGCGTGCTCGCCGAGGTCTCGGGCTCGGTGCTGTTCCGCACGGAGAAGAAGCTGGTGCGGGCCCAGTTGGTGACGATCGGCAAGGCGCTGCGCCGGGACGCGTCCACCGCCGACGAACTGCTTCCCGTCGTCGCCGAGGCCTTCGGGCACGAGGACATCGACATCCAGGAGCGGGCACTCAAGCTGACGGCGCGCCACCTCCGCGCGGCGGGCGACGCCGTGCGTATCGATCTCGCTATGGCCGCGGCACAGCTGGGACCGATGCACCGGGCCGCCGCCCATGAGGTGTTCGGGGACCTGCCGGCCGAGGGAGCTGCCGAGGAGCCCTACGAGGAGGCGCTGCCTCCGGTACCGGCCGCACGTCTCCTCGGGCCCGCCCCGGGGACGGTGGCCGAGCTCGTCGAGGAGGTGGCCGCCCTGGTGAATTCCGGTTCGAGGGAGGTCGGTTCGTTCGAGCGCGCGCTCGACGGACTGATCCGTCACGCCCGGACCGACCGTACGGCGCTGACGGAGGCGCTGCGCGAGGCGATGGCCGGACAGTGGTGGCTCGACGACCCGCGTCAGGAGCAGGTGGACCGGTGGTTCACCAGGAATCCCGGCGGTCTCGATCTCGTCGCGGCATCGCTGCTCGGCCGGATCTCGTTCCGGTCCGCGCGGGACGGACGCCATCGGTGGACGGCCACCGGTACCTGCCCGCATGCCGCGCTGGACGGGGTGATGTACGCGAGGCTGTGGGAGGCCGCTGCCGTCGCGACGACGGGGCAGGTGCCGTTCCTGCTGGCCACACCGACCTGGCACACCGGGTCACTGGACGCCGGTGAACTCGTGGAGCGGTTGGGGGCCTACCGACGGCTCGGCGTCCATCCGGGGCCCGTCGACTTCGCGCAGGCACTCCTCCGCGTACGCCGGACCGACAGCCTGCGGGCCGCGGCCGGCGCCGCGCTGCTCGGCACCGCGGAGGGTGACCGCCTCGCCTCGTGGCTGCGGGCGGACACGCCGGTCGCGCCCGTACTGCGGCACGGGTCCGACAGTGACCGTCCGACCTCCGGCACCTGGTGGCAGAGGTCCGCGACCGGGACCCGACGGGTGCTGCTCGCCACGAAGGAACGTCTCGACATACAGCAGGAGTTCCCGCGCGCGTTCCACTGGCTCGGCCGCCCGCATTACCCCGATCAGAGCCCGTGCTACCACTGGGCCGCCGCACGCTCGGAGCACTGGCTCGCGGCTCTCCCGGAGGACGGCGAGGCCCTGGCGGCCTGGCTGATACCCACACTGATGAACGGCGCGGCCGACGGACCGGACGGTGGGGCGTGGGTCCTTCCGGGAATCGCCGAGGCGGGGGGACCCGCCGCCGACGCCATCCATCTCGCCCTGGCGTACGGGCTGGGGGCACGCCATGCGGAGGACCGTCTCTCGGCGGTGGACGCCCTGCTGGTGATCGCCGCCCGGGGACGCTTGGACGCGAGGCTGCTCGGCAGGGAGCTGGCCGTGCTCGTCGATCACGATCTCGTGAAGCTGAACCGGCTCGCGGACTCGGTCCGTACGGCCGCGGCCACCGGCGCGTACCGGACGGTCCTGTCGGTGCTGACCGCGGCGCTGCCGAGCCTTCTCGCCTACGACAAGGCGCCGCACGGGCTGGGCGAGATCCTGGCCGTGGCCGCCGCGTGCGCGGAGCGCTGCGGCCCGGTGGCCACGGAACCGGTCGCCGGCCTCGCCGCGACGGCCGGCCGACGGGGCTCCTCGCAGTTGGTACGGCAGGCCGCCCGGCTGCTGGCGGCCTCCGGGCCCGGGTGCGGCGGAGAGACCGACGGTGGAGGGACCGAGAACGGCGAGACCATCGACGGGGAGACCGCCGCCGAGGAGACGAGGGGCAGGGAGACGAGGGGCAGCAGGGAGACCGCGGACAGGGAGACCGTCAGGGGGCCGCAGGCAGGAAACCATCGACGAGATGGGCAAAAGGTACTGATAGGCGACCAGATCCACACGTAACCCATCAGTCACAATGCGTTCGCGGTCAGGCAACACCGGTCGGTCACAGTGAGGACATGACTGATGTGACATCCGCGAAGAGTGCCCGCCGTCCGCACCACTGGCGGCGGGACCTGATCGAACTGGCCGCTCTCTTCACGGCGGTTGCCGTGGCCGACGCGATCGCCAACCTGATCGGGCACCAGCCGGACGGCCCGTACCTGCTCATCGCCTCGGCCGTGGCCCTGGTGGCCACGGCCGCGTTCCACACGTGGTGGGCGCGGCGGCACAGCCACGCCCCGCCCCCGGATACTGCCGTGTCCTTCGCCGGAACGGACGCGGAGCCCGCCTCCGTCGGCGCCGAAGAGGTCACGGAAACGGTGCTGTGGCGCATGCGGACGACGGTGCAGGACGCCCCCGGCACCCTGGCCGCCCTCTGCATCGCCCTGGCCCGGCACCGGATCGACATCCTCACCCTGCAGACGCATCCGCTGGCGGAGGGCACCGTCGACGAGTTCCTGCTCCGGGCGCCCGCGGCGCTTCCCGCCCAGCAGCTCAGCCGGGAGATCGCCACCGCCGGGGGCACCTCCACCTGGATCGAGCGCGCCGACGCCCACGATCTGGTGGACACCCCCACCCGGGTCATCGGCCTCGCCACCCGAACGGCACTGGACGCGGCCGAACTCCCGCTGGCGCTCCGCCAACTCCTCGGCCGGTGCACCATCCACTCGCTGCCCGCCCTGTCGATCACCGGGCGCCCCACCGGGGAGAACGCGCCCGTGGAGGGTGTCCTGGAGGACACCGTGATGAGGCTGCGCGACCCTTCGGGCGGAGTCATCACGGTCGAGCGCCCGTATCTCCCGTTCACCCCGACGGAATTCGCCCGTGCCCGCGCCCTCGTAGAGCTCGACGCCCGGCTCGGCCCGCGCGTACCTCGCAGCGAGGACGTCCTCACCCTTCCCGAGGGCAACGAGATCACCGTGCGGCGCGCGGACCGCAGCGACCTCGCCGCCGCCCGCGCCATGCACGACCGCTGCTCCGAGCACACTCTCGGCCTGCGCTACCACGGCCCGGTCCGTGACGCCGACCGTTATCTGGACCACCTCCTGAGCCCCCGCTTCGGCCGCACACTCGCCGTACAGACGGCCTCCGGCAGGCTGGTGGCACTCGGCCACCTGCTCTGGGACGGGGACGAGACCGAGGTCGCCCTCCTGGTGGAGGACGACTGGCAGCGCCGCGGCATCGGATCCGAGCTCCTCAGCCGACTGGTGGCCCTGGCCGTCGAGGCCCGCTGCGAGAGCGTGTACGCCGTCACCCAGGCCCACAACACGGGCATGGTCGCGGCCATGCGCGCACTCGCACTGCCCCTGGACTACCAGATCGAGGAGGGCACCCTGGTGATCACCGCCCGGCTGGCTGCGTCTCCCGTCCGGCCGGTCCCTGCGCACGAGCAGACGGAACGGCACCCGCAGATCCGTCGCTGAGCGCCTGGCACAGATCGGCCCACAGGTCCTCGACGTCCTCGAGACCGACCGACATGCGGAGCAGGCGGTCACTGACCCCGGCGGCCTGCCGGTCTCCCTCATCCACAATGCGGTGGCTGATGGAGGCCGGATGCTGGATCAGCGTGTCCACACTGCCGAGACTCACCGCCGGCGTGACGAGCCGGACTCCCGCGATCACCAGGTGCGGATCCCCGTACACCTCGAAGGCCACCATCGCCCCGCCCAGCTCCGGGTAGTGCACCCGCGCGACACGCGGGTCGGCGGAGAGCCTGCGGGTGAGTTCGGCCGCGCTCGCCGAGGCGGCCAGGACCCGCACGGAGAGTGTGGACAGCCCGCGCAGCAGCAGGTATCCGGCGAGCGGATGCAGCACGCCGCCGGTGGCGAAGCGCACCTGCCGCAGCGTCGCGGCGAACTCCTCGTCGCAGGCGACGACTCCGCCCATCACGTCCCCGTGCCCGCCGAGGTACTTGGTGGCGCTGTGCAGCACGATCCGCGCGCCGTGCTCCAGGGGACGCTGCAGGACGGGCGTGGCGAAGGTGTTGTCGACGAGCAGCGGTACGGACCCGCAGGAGTGCGCCACGGCCTTGATGTCGACCTCGGCCAGCGTCGGGTTGGCGGGGGTCTCGACCATCACCAGGCCGGTGTCCGGACGGATCGCGTCGGCGATGCCCGCCGGGTCGGTCCAGGTCACCTCGGTGCCGAGGAGCCCGGCGCCCAGCAGGTGGTCACTGCAGCCGTAGAGCGGCCGTACTGCGACCACATGCCGCAGTCCCTTGCTCGCGCGGGCCAGCAGCACTGCGGTGAGCGCGGCCATTCCGCTGGCGAAGGCGACGGCGCTGTCGGCACCTTCCAGACGGGCCAGTGCCGTCTCGAACCGGGCCGTCGTCGGGTTGTCGAGCCTGGCGTAGACGGGCGGCCCGTCGGGCCTCGCCCCGGTGGCGGCGAAGGCGTCGATGCGCTCGGCCTCGCCCCTGGAGTCGTACGACGGATAGGTGGTGGACAGGTCGATCGGTGCGGCGTGCAGACCGAGAGAGGCGAGATCGTCGCGTCCGGCGTGCACGGCTTCGGTGGCGAGCGCCCTGGACCGGATGGGTGCCGGGGCTGTCAGCGCGGAGGATTCGGTGTCCATGTCACCACTCTGAACAGTGAACGGGGGGATGTGGGATAGTCCCGTGCTACGTTCGGCCGATGGCTGAATCCGTCGCTCTCGACCCGGTGGATCTGCATATTCTGCGACTCCTGCAGAACGATGCACGGATGACGTACCGGGAGCTCGCCGCCGAAGTCGGGGTGGCCCCTTCCACCTGCCTGGACCGGGTGGCACGGCTGCGCCGTTCCGGTGTGATCCTGGGGCACCAGCTGCGGCTCGACCCGGCGCGGCTCGGCCGTGGTCTGGAGGCGCTGCTCCTCGTACAGGTCCGGCCGCACCGCCGCGAGCTCATCGGCCCGTTCGTCGACCGGATCCGGGCGCTGCCGGAGTCCCGCGCACTGTTCCATCTCACCGGCCCCGACGACTACCTGGTGCATGTGGCCGTCGCCGGCACCGCGGATCTGCAGCGGCTGGTCCTGGACGAGTTCACCTCACGCCGTGAGGTCGCACGGGTGGAGACGCGGCTGATCTTCCAGCAGTGGGAGTGCGGTCCGCTCCTGCCTCCCGCCACGGACGCACAGGAGTCACGCACGGAGCGCACGGAACGCACGGAGCACCTGAAGAACCAGGAAAGCCCGGACACCACCACCCCGTGACGGACCACCCCGTAGCGGACCACCCCGGACCGCGCGGGTGCCCAACTCCCCCGGGCCATGACCGGTGCGGGCGTCGGATCCGGGCCACCTCGACGCCCGCACCGGGTTCGAACGACGTATACCGGTGACGAGGAGCCCTCCGCCGTACGAAGATGTCCACATGTCAGACACATCGAGCAGCGCACTGCCGCGCCAGGTCGCCGACGCCTACGTCGACGCATATATCGCACTCGACCCGATCACGGGTACCTATCTCGGTGTCGCAGAAAGCTCTCGCAGACTGCCCGATCTCTCGCCCGCCGGGCAGGCCGCCACGGCCGAGCTGATCCGCGGGACGCTCGTGGAACTGGACGCCGCCGAACGGGTACCGGGCGCGGACACCGAGTCCGAACAGCGCTGTGCCCGGCTGCTGCGCGAGCGCCTGACGGCCGATCTCGCCATCCATGAGGCCGAGGAAGGCCTGCGGGCCGTCTCCAACATCCACTCGCCGGTCCACAGCATCCGCGAAGTGTTCACGGCGACTCCGACCGCGACGGACGAGGACTGGGCCGCGGTGGTGGACCGTCTGCTGGCCGTCCCCGCCGCACTGGACGGGTATCGCGCCTCGCTGGCGCTCGGCCTGGAGCGGAAGCTGTACGGCGGCCCGCGCCCCACAGCCACCTTCATCGAACAGCTCGGCACCTGGGCCGGGGGTGAAGGGCCCGGATTCTTCCAGGACTTCGTGTCCTCGGGGCCGGACTCGCTGCGCGGCGAGCTGGACGAGGCCGCGGGGAAGGCCGCCGAGGGGCTGCTCGCGCTGCGGAAGTGGATGCGCGAGGTGTACGCCCCCGCGATCGAGGGCGCCCCCGACACCGTGGGCCGCGAGCGCTACGCCCGCTGGGCCCGCCAGTTCAACGGCACGGACCTGGATCTCGACGAGGCGTACGCCTACGGCTGGTCCGAATACCACCGGCTGCTCGCCGAGATGAAGACCGAAGCCGAGAAGATCCTTCCCGGTGCCGGGCCCTGGGAAGCGCTCGCCCACCTCGATGTGCACGGGAAACACATCGAGGGCGTGGAAGAGGTCCGGGTGTGGCTGCAGGAGCTGATGGACGAGGCCATCGAGGCGCTCGACGGGACCCACTTCGAACTCGCCGAGCGGGTACGGAAGGTGGAGTCCCGGATCGCTCCTCCGGGCGGCGCCGCCGCTCCGTACTACTCCGGCCCCTCCGAGGACTTCTCGCGCCCCGGCCGGACCTGGCTGCCCACCATGGGCGAGACCCGTTTCCCGGTGTACGACCTGGTGTCCACCTGGTACCACGAGGGTGTGCCGGGCCACCACCTGCAGATCGCGCAGTGGACGCACGTCGCGGACAGCCTCTCCCGCTACCAGGCCTCGATCGGCCACGTCAGTGCCAACGCCGAGGGCTGGGCGCTGTACGCGGAGCGGCTGATGGACGAGCTGGGCTTCCTGCCCGACGCGGAGCGCCGGATCGGTTACCTGGACGCGCAGATGATGCGTGCCTGCCGGGTGATCGTGGACATCGGCATGCACCTGGAACTGGAGATCCCGGCGGACTCGCCGTTCCACCCGGGCGAGCGGTGGACGCCGGATTTGGCCCAGGAGTTCTTCGGCAGCCACAGCGGCCGGCCGGCCGACTTCGTGGAGAGCGAGCTGACCCGCTATCTGTCGATGCCGGGGCAGGCCATCGGCTACAAGCTGGGCGAGCGCGCCTGGCTGCTGGGCCGGGAGAACGCCCGCAAGGCGCACGGTGACGCGTTCGACCTCAAGGCCTGGCACATGGCCGCCCTCTCGCAGGGTTCGCTCGGCCTTGACGACCTGGTGGACGAGCTGTCCAGGCTCTGATCCCGGGCGGGAGCGGGGCCTGCACACCGGCCCCGCTCCCCACGCCGTCCCGCCCTTCCCCTCCCCCACGCCGTTCCCTCCCCTTCACCCCCCTCCCCGACGGCCCGAAGAGTGAGTTCCGCATGGCACCGGCCTCTTTCCTGTTCTGTTCCGACCCGCTGCGGCCGGGACGCCCCGACCCCGGGTTCGCCCAGGAGGCGGAGGCGGCGCGGCGTGCGGGTGCCCGGGTCGTCACGGTCGATCACGACGCCCTGCTCGGCGGGGACGCGAAGGCGGCCGTCGGCCGGGTACCGCGGGACTCCGGTACATACCTCTATCGCGGCTGGATGATTCCCGCCGCCCGGTACGAGGCGTTGGAACAGGCCCTCGCCGCGCGCGGCTGCTCGCTCCGCACGACAGCCACCGCGTACCGCACCGCCCACGAGCTCCCCGGCTGGTACGGCGTGTTCGGCGGTCTCACGCCGCGCAGCGTCTGGTGCGCGCTGCCCGTGTCCGGCGGTCCGCCGGATGCCGCGTCCCTGTCACGCCTCGCGGAACCCCTCGGCCCGGGGCCGGGGATCGTGAAGGACTTCGTGAAGTCCCGCAAGCACGAGTGGCACGAGGCGTGCTTCGTGCCGGAGCTGTCGGACGCGGAGGGGCTCGCGCGTGTCGTCGGCCGGTTCGTCGAACTGCAGGGCGACTTCCTGGCCGGCGGGGTTGTGCTGCGGGCGTACGAACCGTTCATTGCGGGCGGGGAGGCCCGGGTGTGGTGGGTGGACGGGGAGCCGGTGCGGGTGACCGCTCATCCGGACACTCCCGGCCGGGTTCCGGCGCCCGGGCTCGACGCCGTCGGTGCGGCCGTGCGCCGTCTCGGCCGCGGTTGGGTGACGACCGATCTCGCGCTCCGGGAGGACGGGGTGTGGCGGGTGGTGGAGGTGGGCGACGGACAGGTCAGCGGCCTGCCCGCCGGGGACGACGGGGAGGCCCTGTTCGCGGCGCTCCTCGCCCTCTGATCCCCCTCCGGATCCGGTCCGGATCCCCGTGGATCCCCTCCGCGGGCGGTGAGGCCGGGTGTCAGCAACCGCAGGCGTCGGTGCCGGCCGGCGCGGTGAGCGGGTCGGCGGTGCGCCGCTCGCGCCCCTGCCAGGTGTCGAACTCGAAGCCTTCGCGCACCCAGTACTCGAACCCGCCGAGCATCTCCTTCACCTGATAACCGAGTTCGGCGAGCGCCAGGGCGGCACGGGTCGCACCGTTGCAGCCGGGTCCCCAGCAGTACGTGACCACCGGGACGGCCGGGTCGAGGAGTGTGGCCGCCTGTTCCGCGATCTGGGCGGTCGGCAGGTGCACGGCGCCGGGCACGTGTCCTTGGTCCCAGGCCGCGGTCGACCGGGAGTCCAGTACGACGAACCCGGGGTCGCCGTCGGCACCGAGGGCCGCTGCCACGTCGGAGACGTCCGCGTGGAAGGCGAGCGAGGCGCCGAAGTACGCGACGGCCGCTGCCGGGGAGGCCGGCGGTACGCGCAGGACGGGGTGGGCGGCGGCGGGAAGCGGTGAGTTCATGTCCAGAAACCTACGACCGGGAGCGTCCGACCGGAAGGAGAGATTCCCCGCACATCAGTTGATCTCCCGATGATTTCCCTGTTGTCTCTGCTCATGACCGACTATTCCCCGGACGCGACGGACTGGCACATCCTCGATGTCCTGCAACGCGACGGACGCGCCACCTTCGCCGAGCTGGCCCGCGCCGTCGCGATGTCCCCGAGCGCCGTCACGGAACGGGTACGCCGCCTCGAGGAGGCGGGAATCATCAGCGGATACGCCGCGGTGGTGGACCCGGAACGGCTCGGGATGCCGATCCTCGCCCTCGTACGGCTGCGCTATCCCAACGGCAACTACAAGCCGTTCCATGATCTGACCGACACGACGCCGGAGATCGTGGAGGCCCACCATGTGACCGGGGACGACTGTTTCGTACTGAAGGTGACCGCGAGGTCGATGCGTCACCTGGAGGAGGTCACGGGGAGGATCGGCGCCCTCGGTTCCGTGACCACCAGCATCGTGTACTCCTCGCCCCTGCCCCACCGGCCCATCAGCCGCTGACCGGCACCGGGCGGCGGACACCGCGGCGTGCCGGGCGGTCAGCCGCCGAGGGTGCCCGTCACCCGGTGGCGCACCGCCGATCCGTGCCGGTCCTTCACCACTTCCAGCTGTGCGGGGATCCGGCGGCGCAGGTCGGCCACGTGGCTCACGATGCCGACGCTGCGGTCCCGCTCGCGCAGTGAGTCCAGGACGTCGAGCACCTCGTCCAGGGTCTGTTCGTCCAGGCTGCCGAAACCCTCGTCGATGAAGAGGGTGTCCAGCCGCACGCCGCCCGCCTCGTCCGTGACGACATCGGCGAGACCGAGCGCCAGGGCGAGCGAGGCGAAGAACGTCTCGCCGCCCGAAAGGGTCGCGGTGTCGCGCTCCCGGCCCGTCCAGGAGTCCACCACGTGCAGGCCGAGGCCCGCTCTCCGGCCGCCGCTGCGCGCGTCGGAGTGGACCAGGGTATAGCGGCCCGAGGACATCTTCCGCAGACGTGCGGTCGCCGCGGCGGCCACCTGTTCGAGCCTGGCCGCGAGGACGTACGCCTCCAGCCGCATCCTGCGCTCGTTGTCGGCGGAGGTGCCCGCGGTCAGCCCGGCGAGGCGCGCCACCCGCTCGTACTCGGTACGCAGCGGCCCCAGCCCGCGTACCTCGTCCTCGGCCCGCCGGGAGAGCCGGCCGAGCTCTGTGCGGCGCTCCTGCGCGGCGGCGAGCGCCGTCGCACGGTCGCGCACGTGCCGTGCGGTCAGGTCGTACGCCGCCTGCGCGGCGTCGGGCGTCGCGGGCGGGTGCTCCGATGCCGCCCGGGCGTCCTCCTCGGCCAGCCGTTCCGCGACGGCGGCGGACTCCGCCTGCCAGGCGTCGATCCGGTGCTGCAGCTCGCGTTGCGCGGTCTGGCCCAGTAGTTTCGCGGCTGCGGCCTGCGGGGTGTCGAAGCCCGCGCGGAAGGCGGCGTCGGCGACCCGGCCGTCGGCTTCCTTCCGCTGCCGTGCGGCGCTCTGTTCGGCGCGGAGGGCTTCCGCGGCCTCTGCGAGCAGCACGGCCCTGCGTCCCAGCAGGGCGGCGTGCTCGGCGACGGACGCCGATTCGCCGCGCGCCTTCACCAACTCGGCCTGCAGCGCCGCCTGTTCGCGGTCGAGTGCTTCCCGCTGCGAGGTACGGGCCGCGGCCCGCCGCTCGGCCTGTTGCCGGTCGTCGAGGCGTCCGAGGTGTTCCCGTTCGGCTGCGGCGAGGGCTTCTCTGGCCCCGTGCGTCCCGGCGGCCAGCCGGTGGGCGTCCGCGTGCTCCCGGGTCAGCCGGTCGACGAAGGCGGTGAGCTCGGCCACGGAGGCGGGAGAGGAGCCCGCGTCGTCGGTGCCCGCTGCGTGGGCCCTGTCCCCGGTGTCCGTGGGTCCGCCCGTGGTACCCGCAGCCTCGGCGCCTGCCGCGGCCAGGCGTTCGCGGAGGACTTCCAGTTCGCGTTCCGCGTCCCCGCGGGTCACATCGGCGCGCCGATGGACGGCGAGTGCCGCCTCCTCCGTCGCCCGGTCCACATGGCCGTCGCCCGCGAGGGCGGGCCGCGGGTGGTCGGCGGACCCGCACACGGCGCAGTCGGCGCCGTCGACGAGTTGGGCGGCCAGTTCCGCGGCGATGCCCCGCAGCCGCTGTTCGCGCAGCCGCAGCCAGGTCTCGTGTGCGGCCACCGCGTGCTCGCGGGCCGTCGTCAGCCGGCCTCGGGCGGTCTCCTCCTGCACGGCGAGCGCGTCGCGCCGGTGCGCCGCGTCCAGGCGTCTGCGCGCGGGGGCCAGGTGCCCGGCCAGTTGTTCCGCCCGGGTCGCGGCTTCCTGGGCCGTCTCGATGCGCTCCTGGAGGTCCCGGTGGACGCCGTCCCATCCGGCCAGCCAGTCGGCCGCCTCCCGGATCGTCTCGTCGTCGGCGCGGGACTGCCGTTCCAGCCCGGCTCGTTCGGCGTCGATCTCCCGGCTGCGCTGTTCGGCGCGGCGCGCGGCTTCGAGTGCGCCGAGTTCCGCGCGGATTCCCCGCTCCAGGTCCGCGAGCTGCTCGGCGCCCGCGTCGGCCAGCTCGCGGGGCAGTCCGCTCCTCGACCGTTCGCGGGCCTCGCTCGCTGTGCGGTGGGCCCGTTCGGCCTCGTCCCGCAGCTCCAGCGCGGGGGCGACCAGATCCGCCTTGCGCGCACGGGACAGCTGTTCGTGGCACCGGTCGTGTTCGGAGCGGCGCTCCTCGAGTCCGGCGGAGCGGCGGCGGGTCTCCTCGTAGCGCTGCTGGAGCCGGGCGAGCTCGCGCTCGGAGTCGAGAGCGTGGCGGGCGGCGGTGTGCCGGCTATCGGCCGTGGCGAGGGCCGACCGCTCGATGTCGGACCGTTCGTGTGCGCCGCTGCGTGCGACGGCGGCCCATTCCAGTACTCCTTCGGCGAGTCCGGGCTCGCCGGGCCGGTCCTCGGGCAGCGTCGCCTCGTCGGCCGCGGGTCCGGCGGCCTGGGCGATCCGCTGGGCGAGGGCGAGGATCTGCTCGTCGCCCGCCCGGACCCGGGCCTCGGCCGTGCGGCGGAGCTCGGCCAGCCGCTCCTCGACCGCGGCGAACCTGCGGGTGTCGAAGAGCCTGCCGAGGAGCTTGCCGCGCGCCTCCGCGTCCGCGCGCAGGAACCGCGCGAAGTCGCCCTGGGGCAGGAGCACCACCTGGCAGAACTGCTCCCGGCTCATGCCGACGAGCCGGCCGATCTCCTCGCCGATCTCCTGGTGCGAGCGGCTGAGGGCCTGCCAGCCCTTCGCGGGGTCGTACTCGCGCAGCAGGCTCTGCGCCTTCTCCGTGGTGAAGCCGCCGCCCCTGCGCTTGGGGCGGGGCTGGGCGGGGCTCCGGGTGATCTCCAGCCGGCGTCCGCCGACGGTCAGCTCCAGGCGGACCTCGGTCGGGAGATCGACCGGGGCGTGGTCGCTGCGCAGGGAGGTGCCGGGACTCTGCCGTGCGCCCGGGACCGCTCCGTAGAGTCCGTAACAGACGGCGTCCAGGACGGAGGTCTTCCCCGCGCCGGTCGGGCCGTGGAGCAGGAAGAGCCCTGCCGAGGAGAGCGCGTCGAAGTCGACCTCCTGCGTGGTGCCGAAGGGGCCGAAGGCGGTGAGGGCGAGCGTGTGCAGTCTCAACGGGCCACCTCCGTCACGCCGTCGTTCACCCGTACGTCGTCGAAGGCGGCGTGCAGCACCGTGCGCTCCTGTTCGCTGGGGCCGCTGCCGCCGCGCACGTGGGCCACGAAGTCCTCGGCGATCTGGTGGTCGTCGCGTCCCCTGAGCCGCTGGGCGTACGAGGCGAGCGGGTCATCCGGGGCCCGTTCGGGTTCGAAGACCAGGCTGAGGGTGTGCGGAAAGCGTTCGAGGAGGCGGGCCATCGGCTCGTCGGGCCGGGCGGGGTCGGTGAGGGTGGCTTCCACCCAGGAATCCTGGTGACGCTCCAGGGCGGGGTCGTCCAGCAGGGTGTCGATGCGCCCACGGAGCCGGGCGAGGGGGCGCGGGACCGGACAGTCGACGCGTTCGGCGGTGAACTGTTCGTCACCGCCCAGGTCGATGAGCCACATCGTCTTGCGGTGGGCGTGCTCGGAGAAGGAGTAGGCGAGCGGGGAGCCCGAGTAGCGCACACGGTCGGTGACGGTCTGGCTGCCGTGCAGGTGCCCGAGTGCGACGTAGTCGACGCCGTCGAAGACTTCGGCGGGAACCGCGGCGACGCCGCCGACCGTGATGTCGCGTTCGCTGTCGCTGGGCTCGCCGCCGGCCACGAAGGCGTGCGCGAGGACCACGGCGCGGGTACCGGCCGGCCGGGAGGCGAGGTCGGCCCGTACCCGGTCCATCGCCGCGGAGAGGACGGCTTCGTGCCCGGCCTTCGTGGCGCCCAGCGTGTCCCTGACGAGGGCGGGCTCCAGGTAGGGCAGCCCGTAGAAGGCGACCTCGCCCCAGAGGTCGGGCAGTACGACGGGAGTGGCGCAGTCGGCCGGGTCGGTGCGCAGATGGATGCCGGCCCGTGCGATCAGCCCGGCGCCCACGCCGAGCCTTCGGGCGGAGTCGTGGTTGCCGGAGATCATGACCGTCGGTATCCCGGCGGCGGCGAGCCGGTGCAGCGTGTCGTCGAACAGCTGGACCGCGGCGAGGGAGGGCACGGCCCGGTCGTAGACGTCACCGGCCACGACGACGGCGTCGACCGCCTGCTCCCGCACGGTCTCCACCAGATGGTCGAGGTAGGCGGCCTGGGCTTCGAGCATCGGGACGCGGTGGAAGGACCGCCCCAGGTGCCAGTCCGAGGTGTGCAGAATCCTCACGACATCACTCCGACGGCACCGACGGCTCCGACCTGCATGTTCCGCTTCCTCCACCCCGGGTCCACACCGGCCCCGCACGTCGCCCGCCGCGGGTTTCCGTGGCCTGCCCGACCACGCTAATGCCACGGGCCTCCCGACCCCTCATCCGGTCATCCGGTCGGGACGTCTCCGTACGCCTCGCCACCCAGTTCGAGCGTCGCCGTGCCGGCCGTGGCGTCGGCCAACCAGGCCCTGAACCCTTCGACGTCGGCGTTCGGCAGACCGATCTCGATCGTCACGGCCTCCGCGTACCGCACCTCGCGCACGGCCTTGCCGGTGGCACGCAGATCGTTCTCCAGCTTGCCCGCCCGCTGGTGGTCGACGGTGACCGATGCCAGCCGGAACCGCTGCCGGGTGATCGTGCCCAGCGCGTCGAGGGCCTCCCCTACCGATCCCCCGTACGCCCGGATCAGCCCTCCGGCACCGAGCTTGACACCGCCGTAGTAGCGGGTGACGACGGCGACGGCGTACCGCACCTCCCGGCGCATGAGCATCTGCAGCATGGGCACCCCCGCGGTTCCGCCGGGCTCCCCGTCGTCACTGGCCTTCTGCACGGAGGCGTCGGCGCCGATCACGTAGGCGAAGCAGTTGTGGGTGGCGGTGGGGTGCTCCTTGCGGACGCGTGCGACGAACTCCTGCGCCTCCTGCTCGGTGGCGGCGGGGGCGAGCGCGCAGAGGAAGCGCGATCGGTTGATCTCGGTCTCGTGCACGCCCGCGCGGGCGACTGTCCGGTACTGCTCCTGCATCAGCCCACCCTATGTGCCGGTCCGTGGGCCACGTTCACCCTTCCGTGGGGAATGGTCCGGGCGGGCCGTCCGTTGTCCGGGCATGTACGCAGACGACGAGACGGTTCGCAGGATTCTTCAGGACACGGGTGACACCTGGGCGGTGGTCGGCCTGTCCGGCAACCGCTCGCGGGCGGCCTACGGGGTGGCCGAGGTCCTCCGGCTCTTCGGCAAGAGGGTGGTCCCGGTGCACCCCAAGGCCGAGTCGGTCCACGGCGAGCAGGGGTACGCCTCACTGGCGGACGTCCCGTTCCCCGTCGACGTGGTGGACGTCTTCGTCAACAGCGACCTCGCGGGCCGGGTGGCGGACGAGGCGGTGGCCGCCGGAGCGAAGGCGGTCTGGTTCCAGCTCGGCGTGATCGACGAGGCGGCGTACGAGCGGACACGCGCGGCGGGTATCGACATGATCATGGATCGCTGCCCCGCGATCGAGATACCCCGCCTGGGCCGCCGCTCCTGACAGGCGTGGTGTCGCCCCCGGCTTCTGGGCGGGAGAATGTCCGCCGTGACACAGCACCTCGTCAGCGGTGAACGAACTGTCGCGCAGCTGGCCGGACTCGGCGTGGAGCGGGGTGGCGTCCTGCTCGTGCACGCGTCGATGCGCGCTGCGGGAGGGGAGGCCGGGGCCATGGCCGAGTCCCTGCGGACGGCCCTCGGACCGGAGGGGACGCTGGTCGTGCCCTCCTTCACCCCCGAGAATTCCGACACCTCTCCCTCGTATCTGAACCGTGTCCGCGGGCTGAGCGACGAGGCGCGTGCGGCCGTGCGTGCGGCGATGCCGCCCTTCGACCTGGCGACCACACCCGCGCCCGGCATGGGCCGGCTCGCCGAGACGGTGCGCCGGACCCCCGGTGCAGAGCGCAGCGCCCATCCGCAGACGTCGTTCACCGCGATCGGGCCGGCGGCCGGGAAGCTGCTCGCCCGGCACCGCCCTGACTGCCATCTGGGCGAGGACTCCCCCCTCGCCCGGCTGTACGAGGCCGATGCGCGGATCCTGCTGCTGGGCACGGATTTCGGCACCTGCACCGCGTTCCACCTCGCCGAGTACCGGCTGCCCGCCCCGCCGCGCCGCCTCTACCGCTGCGTGGTGGCACCGGAGGGCAGGCGCCGGTGGTGGGAGTACGAGGACGTCGCGCTGGACGACGGCGACTTCTCGATGCTGGGGCATGCCTTCGAGCACGCGGGTACGGCCGGGGATGTACGCACGGGGCCTGTGGGTTCGGCCCGCAGCCGCCTGGTCCGTCTCCGCGCGGCTGTGGACTTCGCCGTCGGCTGGCTCGGGGAGCATCGCACCGGCGGTGACTGAGCGGCCCTCCCTGGACGTGCCTCGCTGGACGCGTTCCTCCCTGGGCGTGTCCCCGCGACTGTCCGCGGCGCCTGCCTCCCTGCGGGCAGGACAGGTCAGGGAAAAGGCGAACTGAGGGCACGGGGACTTCAGGACCTGGGGTCAGATACCCAGGCCCTCGACCAGTACCGCGCCGGGCAGTGCCGCCAGCGCCTTGCCGGGAACGATCAGTTTGCCGCGACGGCGCCCGCTGCCGATCAGGACCCATTCCTCGTCGGCCACGGCGGGGTCGAGCAGGACGGGCCAGGCGGCGGGAAGTCCGATCGGGGTGATGCCGCCGTACTCCATGCCGGTCTCGTCGACCGCCGTGTCCATCGGGGCGAAGGACGCCTTGCGGGCCCCGAGGTGTCTGCGTACCGCGCCGTTGACGTCGACGCGCGTGCGCGAGAGGACCACGCACGCGGCCAGGGTGACCTCGCCGCCCCGCTTGCCCGCGACGACCACACAGTTCGCCGACCGGTCGAGCAGCCCGGGGCCGTGGTGCTCGACGAAGACGGCGGTGTCGGCGATGGCCGGGTCCGTGTCGACGTAGACGATCCGGTCGGCGGCGAATCCGCCCCAGCCGCCCGCGACCGCTTCGGCCACGGGCGGTGTGAGCAGGTCGAGCCGCTCGGCCGCGGGAGCGGCGTCGTCGAAGGTACCCAGGGGTGCGCGCATGCGTGCCACGCTAACAGCCGTGGGAGCGTGCTCACTTACCGTCCCGGCGGACCGGCGGGATCGAGACCGCCATGGTCAGTTCGGCAGGCTCGGTGCCGTCGTTGCGGTAGCTGTGCGGGACGTGTGCCTCGAAGGTCGCCGAGCTGCCGGCGGGTACGGCATGCGCCTCGCCGTCGACGACGAGGGTCAGTTCACCCGCCGTGACGTGGAGGAGTTCCACTGTTCCTTCGGGGTGCGGGTCGGAGGCGCTGCTGTCGCCGGGCATCAGGTGCCAGGACCAGAGCTCGATGGGCCCCCTGGCCTCCGTACCCACCAGCAGCGTCGTCGAACTCCCGGCCTCCGTGGACCACATGCGGACGGCCTGGCTCTCGGGCACCAGTCGAACCTGGGAACCCTGCTCGTAGTCGAGCAGGGTGGTGATGCTGACGCCCAGGGCGTCCGCGAGCTTGACCGTGGTGCCGACGCTCGGGTTCGTCCGGGCCTGCTCGATCTGGATGATCATGCCGCGGCTGACACCGGCCCGGGCCGCGAGGGCGTCCAGCGTGAAGCCGCGCTCGCCCCGCCAGCGCTTGAGATTACGTGCGAGCGACTGGGTGAGCTGATCGAGGTCAGACACATTCCGTCCAATATTCTGGATGACAGGGTCGAAAATACTGCACTACGGTGTGGTGCACCCACCCGACCACCGCACTGTACTGCGAGGCGCCCGATGACAGCACTGTTCGCCCTGGCCACGAGCCTTCTGTGGGGACTGGCCGATTTCGGCGGCGGACTGCTCACCCGGCGTACGCCCGCCCTAACGGTCGTGGTGGTCTCGCAGTGCATCGCTGCCCTCGTGCTGGGCGTCGTGGTGATCGCGACGGGCGCCTGGAGCGAGGCCGGGGGCCGTCTCTGGTTCGCGGTGGCGGCGGGCGCCGTCGGTCCGGTCGCGATGCTCAGCTTCTACAAGGCCCTGGCCCTGGGGCCGATGGGCGTGGTCTCCCCGCTCGGGTCCCTGGGCGTCGCCGTGCCGGTGGGGGTCGGGCTGATCGTCGGCGAGCGGCCGGGGCTGCCGCAGTTCGCGGGGATCGCCGTGGCCGTCGCGGGCGTCGTCCTGGCCGGTGGCCCGCAGTTGCGCGGGGCGCCTGTGCAGCGTCGGGCGGTCGCCCTGACCCTGCTGGCCGCGTTCGGCTTCGGCGCGGTCATGGCCCTGATCGCGGAGGCGTCGACCACGGTGACCGGGCTCTTTCTGGCGCTTTTCGTCCAGCGCGTCACGAACATCGCGGTCGGCGGCACGGCACTGTACGTGTCGGTACGCCGTGGGGGCCGCGCCCTGCCCGAGGAGGGCGGCCGGACCGTGGTGCTCGCCGCGCTGCCGGCCCTGGCCTTCGTCGGCCTCGCCGATGTCGCGGCCAACGGTACGTACGCGATCGCCGCCCAGAACGGCCCGGTCACCGTCGCCGCCGTACTGGCCTCGCTCTACCCCGTGGTGACGGCCCTGGCCGCACGGGGAGTGCTGGGCGAGCGGTTGCGCGGGGTCCAGGCGGCCGGCGCGGGCCTGGCCCTGGTGGGTACGGTCCTGCTGGCCGCCGGATAGCCGCCGGTCAGGGTTGCGGGGTGTCCTCCAGCAGGTGCGCCACGGCCTGGAGCTGTTCGGGGGTGACCCCTTCGGGGATCGGGACCGGTGCGGGCGTACGCAGGGGCGGCTGCCAGCCCTTCCCCGGGTCCCAGCTCCGCACTACGCGGGCCGGCGCCCCCGCCACCACCGCGTGGTCGGGCACCTCTCCCCGTACGACGGCTCCCGCCGCGACCACGACATTGCGGCCGAGGCTGGCCCCGGGAAGGATCACCGCTCCGGTGCCGATCCAGCAGCCCGGGCCGATCACGACCGGCTCCATGCGCGGCCACTGCTTGCCGACCGGTTGGTCCGGGTCGTCGTAGCTGTGGTTGGTGGACGTGATGTAGACGTACGGCCCGCAGTACGTGTCCGAGCCGATCGTCACCGTGGTGTCCGCGACGACATGGCTGCCACGCCCGAGCACCACTCCGTTGCCCAGGGTCAGGATGGGCTCCGTACCGAGGTCCAGATCGGGCATCAGTCCGGCTGTGAGTGTCACCCGCTCCCCGATGACGCAGTGGTCGCCGAGCTCGATCCACGGCTCGCCGAACACGGTTCCCTGCGGGAAGGCGAGCCGGGTTCCCGTGCCGATCCGGCCGAACCTGAGCCGGCCCGGATGCTGCGCGGTGACCGCACCCGTCTCCCGTACCCAGTCCCAGCCCCGGTGGACCGCCCGGGACAGGACACGACGCCGCCAGCGGACCAGCGGCAAGGAGAACGTGTTTCTGCTCTTCGGCACCCGCTCACGGTAGTCGGCCATGACGAGCGGATACCCGGGAGCGGCTGTGATGTTCGACCCACCCCCCTCCGGGACGAGGAACGCGTCGCCTACCGTTCACCGGAGGACACCCGAAGGCGCGCGACCGCACCACCCCCGCAGCGGAGGAGCAGGCGATGGCAGAGCAGGCGTTGGTCACCGGCATCGGTGGCAAGGAGCCGGACGTCGACCCGGACGCCTTCGTGGCGCCCACCTCCGTCGTCCTGGGTGAGGTGTCACTGGCCGCCGGTTCCAGCGTCTGGTACCAGACCGTGCTGCGCGCCGACTGCGGTCCGATCTCGATCGGCCCCCGGAGCAACATCCAGGACAACTGCAGCGTGCACACGGACCCCGGTTTCCCGTTGGTCGTGGGCGCCCGGGTCTCCGTCGGCCACAACGCCGTGCTGCACGGCTGCGTCATCGAGGACGACGTCCTGATCGGGATGGGCGCGACCGTGCTCAACGGGGCGCACATCGGTGCCGGTTCACTCGTCGCCGCCCAGGCACTGGTCCCGCAGGGGATGCGGGTCCCGCCCGGCTCCCTCGTCGCGGGTGTCCCGGCGAAGGTCAAGCGGGAGGTGACGGCCGAGGAGCGAGAGGGCATCGCCTTCAACGCGGCCGGATACGTGGAGCTGGCGAAGGCGCACCGCGCCGCGCACGAGGCCTGACCGCCGGGGGAACGGGCTCCCAGGCGGCCCACCGGCTTCCCCGGAACCGGCCTCCGGCGCCCACCGACGGTGCGACCGGCCTGCCCAGACCGTGCGACGGGTGCCCGCACCTCAGCCGTGCAACCGCCCTGCTCGCACCCCGGAGGGCCCCCGCGACAGAGCCTCCCGCACCCCCGGACGCATCCGGATTCAGTCCGCGACGCCCACCGCGTCCGGCTCGGGCACCCGCTGCGGCCCCTCCGCCGACTGCTGCTCCGCCTTCTCGGACGCCGGGCCGGATGCCGGGTCAGCGGTTCGGACGGAGGGTCCAGACCACACTCATCTCGCTCGTCACCGCACCGTCCGCCCGCCGGATCTCGACGGCCACGGGGAACTCCGGCCGCTTGCCCTCGTCCAGCTCGGCGACGACCTCGGCCGCCGGGCGGCCCAGTGTGGCCGTAGCGGTGAGACGGCCCATGGCCACCTTCTTGAACGCCATCTCCGTAGTGACGGGCAGGGGAACGGCCCGCGCCATCTGGTCACCGAACGCGGCGACGACGATCGCGCCGCTCGCCGACTCGGCCAGTGTGAACATCGCTCCGGCGTGGGGTCCGCCGAGGTGGTTGTGGTATTCGGGCTGGTCCGGCAGCGAGAGCACGGCACGCTCCGCGGTCGTCTCCAGGTACTCGAGGTTGAGGGTCCGCACCATCGGAACGCTCGCGGACAGCATGGCGCCGACTGTCATCTCATCTGTGCTCATGGCCGTTATGTTACTAGCGGGTAGCACTCTTTGACCATCCCCTCACAGGGGCGGCCGTAGCAGTGGGGCCCGCACCCCTCTATGGTTACTGGCCATGTGGCCAGGACAGCAGCCGCCCGGGGGCGAGCAGAACCCGCAGGACCAGAATCAGAACCCGTACCAGCAGCCGGGGTACCAGCAGCCGAATCCCTATCAGCAGCCGGGATACCAGCAGCAGGGCTACCCGCAGGGCCAGCCCGGCTACCCGCAGCCCAATCCGTACCAGCAGCCCACCGTGCCGCAGTACGCGGTGCCGGGCGGTCAGCCCGGCGGTCCGAAGCCGGACGACAAGAAGAGGACGACGATCGTCGCGATCGTCGCCGTCACCGCGGTCGTCGTGGCGGCAGTCGTCACCGGCGTCGTCGTCTTGAACAAGGACGACGACAAGGGCAGCACGACCGTCACCGGAGGTGACAAGGCGTCGCCTTCCGCGAAGCCCTCCGACACTCCCTCCTCCCCCGCGGCCAATCCGCGGGGCGGTGAGGACGCCGCGCCGACCGTTCCCGGCTGGAAGGTCGTGACCAACCCCAAGTGGGGTACGCAGTTCGACGTGCCCGGTGACTGGGAGGTCGCGGGCAGCAGCATGATCTCCGGCTTCGAGGACGTCAAGGACCCCACCGGCAAGCCGGCCGTCGCCTTCTCCGCACCGGCCTACTACAAGAGCAAGTGGTGCGTCGACGACTCCGACAAGGACGGCCGCGACGAGGACACCGGTCTGGCGGGCGTCGGCACCAAGGGCGCCCAGGGCGCGACGAGCCAGGACACGCAGAGCGCCGGCGAGGCCTCCAACTGGGTGTGGGCCGCGTACGCCCAGGAGGACCCCAAGGAGAAGGTCAAGACCAGCAAGGCCAAGCCGTACACGACCAAGTCCGGTCTCTCCGGCAGCGTCGTGACGGCGACCGCCACGGGGCTGGCCAACAAGAACAAGTGCGACACCGACGGCAAGTCGATCGCGTTCACCTTCAAGAACGCCAAGGGCGAGTACGCGTCCTGGATCCTCTACGCCAACGCCGGAGTCGACGACGAACTGCCGGACACCACCATCCAGAAGATCCTCAGCACCGTCCGGCTGGCCGAGAGCGCGTCCTGACGGTCGATCCATTTGGCGGTACGGGGCCGCGGCGGCGATAGTCCTTCGGTGACTTCCGCCGCCGCCTCCCCGCCCCCCGCGCTCCGCCCCCCGCGAGCCGGCCGCAACTACGGACTGCTGACCGCCGCCGCGATCATCACGAGCCTGGGTACCCATGGCGCGCTGATCGCGGCGGCCTTCGCGGTCCTGGAGTCGGGTGGTGACGGTGGCGACGTGGGCCTGGTCGCCGCCGCACGCACCGCGCCGCTGGTGCTCTTCCTGCTGATCGGCGGCGCGATCGCGGACCGGCTGCCGCGGCACCGGGTGATGGTGGCGGCGAACGCGCTCAACTGCGGCTCCCAGGCGGTGTTCGCCTGGCTTGTGCTGGCCGGCGACCCCCAGCTGTGGCAGATGATGCTGCTGACGGCGCTGTGCGGTACCGGGCAGGCCTTCTTCAACCCGGCGGCCGAGGGCATGCTGATGTCCAGCGTCAGCGGTGACCAGGCGGCCCGCGCCTTCGCCTTCTTCCGGATGTCCATGCACGGTGCGGCCATCGGCGGCGCCGCGCTCGGCGGTGCGATGATCGCGGCCATGGATCCGGGCTGGGTCCTGGCGGTCGACGCGGCCGCGTTCGCCGTCGCCGGCACGCTCCGGGCCTTCCTCGACGTGAGCCACATCCCCGCACGCGAACCGGGCGGAGGGCTGCTCGCCGATCTGCGCGACGGCTGGCGGGAGGTCGCGGGGCGCCCGTGGCTCTGGGCCATCGTGCTGCAGTTCTCCGTGGTCGTGGCCGTCGTCGGGGCCGCCGAGGCGGTGTACGGCCCGCTGGTGGCACGGGACGAGCTCGGGGGCGCGCGCCCGTGGGGGTTCGCGCTCGCCGCGTTCGGGGTCGGCACACTGGGCGGGGCGGTGCTGATGATGCGCTGGAAGCCCCGGAGGCTGCTGCTGGCCGGAACGCTCTGCGTGTTCCCCATGGCCCTGCCGTCGGCCGGCCTCGCGATCCCCCTGCCGGTGACGGCGCTGTGCGGCGTGATGTTCGTGACCGGGGTCTCCATCGAGGTGTTCGGCGTCTCCTGGATGACGGCCCTCCACCAGGAGATCCCGGAGGAGAAGCTGTCCCGGGTCTCGGCGTACGACTGGTTCGGATCGGTCGCGATGGTGCCGCTCGCGACGGCGGCGGCCGGTCCGGTGGAGACGTTGGTGGGACGCGGCGAGGCCCTGTGGGGCTGCGCCGTCCTGATCGTGGTGGTCACGGTGGGGGTGCTGTTCGTCCCGGACGTACGGAACCTGACGCGGCGGGACACCGGCACCATGAGAACGGCCGGGACCATGAAGACGGCCGGGACCATGAAGACGGCCGGGACCGTGAAAACGGCCGGGACCACGGTCCCTTCGCCGATGCCCGCCCAGGTGCCCGCGCAGGCGTCAGCCGATGCCGAAGGCTCCGTCGGGGGGCTCGGGTGACGCGACGGCCTCGTCGTCCCGTACCGGCCGGGCACCGCCGATGAGCCGCCTCAGCGCCTCCCCGTGGGCGACCCGTGCGGGGAACGCGTCGGCGGCGCACAGCCTCGTCAGCGGTGCGATGTCGAGCGGGCTCCGCGAAGCGAGGAGCACGACGTTGCCGAAGCGCCGGCCGCGCAGCACGGCCGGCTCGGCGATCAGCGCGAGTTCACCGAATACCTCGGCGAAGTTGGCGAGCTGCGGGCGCAGGAAGCCGAAGGGCGCGCTGTCGGCCAGGTTGGCCGCGTAGATTCCGTCCGCGCGCAGGACCCGCCCGGCAGCCCGTGCGTACTCGACGGAGGTGAGCTGGGCAGGGACCCGCGCGCCGCCGAAGACGTCGGCGATCAGGAGGTCGGCGGAATCCTCCGGTGCCTGTTCCAGCCAGGTTCGGGCGTCGGTGCCGTGCACGGTGACCCCGGCCCCCTCGGGCAGCGGGAGATGGTCGTGGACCAGCTCGATCAGGCCCCGGTCCGTCTCGGCGACGTCCTGCCGGGAGCCGGGGCGGGTCGCCGCGACGTAGCGGGGCAGGGTGAGCGCGCCGCCGCCGAGGTGCACGGTGTCCAACGCCGCACCGGGCTCGCCCGCCCGGTCCACGACATGGGCGAGCCGTCGTACGTACTCGAATTCGAGGTACTCCGGGTCGTCGAGGTCCACGTACGACTGCGGGGCGCCGTCGACCGTGAGCAGCCAGGCCCGGTCCCGGTCCACATCGGGCAGCAGCCGGGCGGTGCCGCAGTCGGTGGTGCGGATGACGGGTATCGGCTCGTTCACGCGCCCATTGTTCCCCCTTCCCGAGGCGTGGCGGACACACGGAACCCGCCCCCCGTGAAGGGTGGGAGGCGGGTTCCGCGGTTCCTGGGTCAGAGCAGGCCGGTGACCGTACCGGCGCCGACCGTCCTGCCGCCCTCGCGGATCGCGAAGCCGAGACCGCACTCCAGCGGGACGTCGCGGCCGAGCTCGACGGTCATGGTGACCGTGTCGCCCGGCCGTGCCACGGCCGCGTCACCGAGGTCGACGTCGCCGACCACGTCAGCCGTACGGATGTAGAACTGCGGCCGGTACCCGGTGGTGACCGGCGTCGTACGGCCTCCTTCCCCGGCCGACAGGACGTACACCTGCGCGGTGAAGCGCCGGCTCGGACTGACGCTGCCGGGAGCGGCCACCACGTGGCCGCGGCGCACCCGGTCGCGCTCCACCCCGCGCAGCAGCAGCGCGACGTTGTCCCCGGCCTCGGCGGACTCCATCGGCTTGCCGAAGGTCTCCAGGCCGGTCACGACCGTCTCGATGTCCGCGCCGAGCACCGACACCCGGTCCCCGACGCGCACCGTGCCGCGCTCCACGGCACCGGTGACGACGGTGCCGCGGCCCGTGATGGTGAGCACGTTCTCCACGGACAGCAGGAACGGCGCGTCGGTGTAGCGCACCGGCATCGGTACGTACGTGTCGATCGCGTCCAGCAGCCCGTCGATGGCCGCCGTCCAGCGCGGGTCCCCCTCCAGCGCCTTGAGCCCCGACACCCGTACGACGGGGACCGTGTCGCCGCCGTAGCCGTGCGCGGAGAGCAGCTCGCGGACCTCCAGCTCGACCAGGTCGGTCAGCTCGGGGTCGCCCGCGTCGGCCTTGTTGAGGGCCACGACGATGTGGTCGACGCCGACCTGACGGGCCAGCAGGACGTGCTCCGCGGTCTGCGGCATGATCCCGTCGAGCGCGGACACGACGAGGATCGCCCCGTCGAGCTGCGCCGCTCCGGTGACCATGTTCTTGATGTAGTCGGCGTGGCCCGGCATGTCGACGTGCGCGTAGTGACGGGTGTCCGTCTCGTACTCGACGTGCGAGATGTTGATGGTGATGCCGCGCTGCGCCTCCTCGGGCGCCCGGTCGATCCGGTCGAACGGCACGAAGGTGCCGGTCCCCCGGTCGCTCAGGACCTTGGTGATGGCGGCGGTCAGGGTGGTCTTGCCGTGGTCGACGTGGCCCATGGTGCCGATGTTCAGGTGCGGCTTGGTGCGCACGTATGCCGTCTTGGGCATGGCTCGTTCCTTGGAATTCGAAGCTGAGAGGAGAAGACCCCAGGGCCCTGCCGACCCTCCCCTTGCGGGGTCCGCCGGACTGTCGGGGGAGGGTCAGCTTCGGGCGCCGCCGAGGGGCGCTGCCGCAGCGGTGAACGCTGCGGCGACTGCTGCTGCGGCTGCCGCGCTTGCGGCCGTGGGGTTCACGGCAGCCTTCGGCGTGTCCGCGACTGCGGACTGCGCTGCGAGGAAGGCGTACCGGAACATGTCCTGATCATGGCTCAGCCGCCCACTCGCGTCGAGCGGTTTTCGGGCGGGCACGAGCTGTGGGGCGGGCAGGACGGCGTTCTGCCTTGGCGGAGCCCCGCGGACGGATCCGCCGCCGGGTCTCAGCCGGTGTTCTTCAGTGCCTCACGCGCGGACAGCGGGGACAGCCGGTCCCGCGCTCCGTCGACGAAGCCGCGTACGGCGTCCGGGTCGGTCTTGGCGTACTCACGCAGGCACCAGCCGATCGCCTTGCGGATGAAGAAGTCGGGGTGGTCGGCGCGGGCGAGACAGTAGCCGAACAGCCGGTTCGTGTCGGTCCGTTCCCTGTACCGCAGTTGGTGGAGGAGAGCCGTCCGGGCGATCCAGAGGTCGTCGTCCTCGATCCACCGGTCCATCACGCGTCCGAGCCGCGGATCGGCCGCCACGAGCGGTCCCGCGACGTGGACGGCGAGCACGTCGACGGTGTCCCACCAGGGGACGGTCGACACGAGATGGCGCAGGACGGGCAGGAACCCGGAGGAGCACCGCGCCACGTGGCGGCGCAGGAAGTCGGCGGCGAAGTACTGGTACTCACGTTCCGGCAACTCCCAGCAGCGCAGAGCGATCGCCGTACAGTCCGCCTCGTCCGGCCGTCCGGTGTCTGCCAGGACGGTCCGGGACAGCGCTCGGCGCTGCGGGGTGGCGACGCCGAGGAAGGGGGCGACGTGCTTCATGTACGCGGCTGCCGAGGCGGCCCGTTCCGGGTCGGCCGCCCGGGGGTACAGGGTGGTGAGCCGCTCCAGCACCGTGTCGGCCCGCTCGCTGTCCGGCACGGTGGGGACGGTGTGCGCCGAAGGACTCATGCCGTGGTGTGCGCCGAGGAGGGACTCATGCCGTGCACATTACGACGATCACACCTCTGTTTCGGTTAGTCTCCCCAGATGTTCGACCCCGTCCCCGCCGCCCGGCCCGCCGGCGGTCTCGCAGTGCGCTGCACGAGGGTGCTGCTCTCCCCCTGGTCCCGGCTCTCCCTGCTCGTGGCGGTGTTGCTGGCTGCCGCCACCACGATGTTGCTGTTCGAACCACAGAGGCTGCTGGCCTCGGGCTGGCCACCCCAGCTGACGGGTTCGGCCGCGGCGATGCTGTTCGGCGTCGCGTACGGCGTGTGCACGGTGGCGTTCGTGCCGCGTCCGCTGCTCAACCTCGCCGCCGGTGCGCTCTTCGGCGCGCAGACCGGTCTCGCCGCCGCCCTGGCCGGTACCGTGCTCGGGGCCGGGGTCTCGTTCACGCTGGGCCGGGTGCTGGGGCAGGACGCGCTGCGCACGCTGGTGCGCGGCAAGTGGCTCAAGGCCGCGGACGGGCTGCTGAGCCGGCACGGATTCCGCTCGATGCTGGCGCTGCGGCTCTTCCCCGGGGTGCCGTTCGCGGCGGCCAACTACTGCGCGGCCACCTCACGGATGGGGTATCCGCCGTTCCTGCTGGCGACCGGGCTCGGCTCGATCCCCAACACGGCGGCCTACGTCATCGCGGGCAGTGAGGCGTCCTCTCCGACGTCGCCGGCGTTCCTCGCGGCGATGGGCTTCATCGTGCTCTCCGGTGCGGGCGCGGCCGTGCTGGCGTGGCGCAGGCGCCACCGGCTGGGCGAGGCGGGCGACGTCTCGTAACCGGGGGCACCGGGGAGTCCGTTCACCTACAGGCGATACGCTGCGCGCAACCGACAGAGGATGTCCGGGGCCGTGGCGTCCCGTCCCCTTTTCTGACCACATCCGCACGTTGCCGACGGCCTTCCTGGCCGTCGGCCGTTGCATGAACACCTCCGGGATGGCCAAAGCCCCATGAGCTGGTTCGAATCATTCGTCCTGGGCCTCGTTCAGGGACTGACCGAGTTCCTGCCGATCTCCTCCAGCGCGCACCTGCGGCTGACCGCGGCGTTCGCGGGCTGGCACGACCCGGGGGCGGCGTTCACCGCCATCACGCAGATCGGCACCGAGACCGCGGTCCTCATCTACTTCCGTAAGGACATCGTCCGGATCGTCTCGGCCTGGTTCCGGTCGCTGAGGGACTCCTCGATGCGCGGCGACCACGACGCCCAGATGGGCTGGCTGGTCATCATCGGATCGATTCCCATCGGTGTGCTCGGCATCACGCTCAAGGACCAGATCGAGGGTCCCTTCCGTGATCTCCGCCTGATCGCCACGACGCTGATCGTCATGGGCATCGTCCTCGGTATCGCGGACCGGCTCGCGGCCCGCGACGAGACCGGTGGCAAGCACCGTGCGATCAAGGAGCGCAAGTCCCTGCGGGAGCTCGGCGTCCGGGACGGTCTTATCTTCGGCGTCTGCCAGGCGATGGCTCTGATCCCCGGCGTCTCCCGCTCGGGCGCCACGATCAGCGGCGGCCTGCTCATGGGCTACACCCGCGAGGCGGCGGCACGCTACTCGTTCCTGCTGGCCATTCCGGCGGTGCTGGCCTCGGGCGCGTACGAGCTGAAGGACGCGGGCGAGGGACACGTCTCCTGGGGGCCGACGGTCTTCGCGACGATCATCGCGTTCGTGGTCGGCTACGCGGTCATCGCGTGGTTCATGAAGTTCATCACGACGAAGAGCTTCATGCCGTTCGTCATCTACCGCGTGATCCTGGGCATCGTGCTGTTCATCCTGATCGGCGCGGGCGTGCTGAGTCCGCACGCGGGTGAGTCCGCCGGCTAGGAGCTCCGGTCCGGCGGCTGGTGCAGCCCGAAGGGTGAGCCCTGGTCGTCGTGGCAGAGCTGGAAGCGCCCGAACCGGGCGGCCGAGGCCTCGTCGTCCCCCAGGTCGGTGTCGTCGGCCGTCCCGCCCAGTTCGCGGACTCGTGCGACGGCGGACTCCAGGTCGTCGACGGCGAAGAACAGGTAGGGCCCCGATCCGGGGTCACCCCCGTGCAGTCCGCCGGGAACATCGGGCGTACCGATCGCGAACCCGCCGCCGCCCGGTCCCGGCTCGAAGGTCCAGCCGAACAGGCCGCCGTAGAACGTCCGCGCCTGTTCGGCGTCGCCCGCGCCCAGCTCGAAGAAGGACACTTCACCGGCCATCGCGGGTACCTGCCGTCCGTTCGCCCAAGGACTCGCTCGGGATTTCCGCTCGGAGACTGTCCGCCCACGCTACGGCCGGCTCCGCCCCGGCGCACCCCGCAGGCGCTCCCACGCGCGAGGGGGCCGCTCAGTACACGTCGCGCACGTACCGCCTGTCGGCGGCGAGCTGCTTGACGTACGCGGCTGCCGCGTCCTGTGCCAGGCCGCCGTGGGCGACGGCGATGTCGCGCAGAGCGCGGTCCACGTCCTTCGCCATCCGGGAGGCGTCGCCGCAGACGTAGAAGTGGGCGCCGTCCTGGAGCCAGGACCACAGGTGGGCGCCGTGTTCACGCATCCGGTCCTGTACGTAGGTCTTCGCCCGCTGGTCGCGGGAGAAGGCGGTGTCCAGCCTTGTCAGGGTGCCGTCGGCGCGCAGCGAGTCGAGTTCGTCCCGGTAGTAGAAGTCGGTGGCCCGGCGCTGCTCGCCGAAGAAGAGCCAGTTCGGGGCCCGGTGCCCGAGGGCGCGTCGTTCGTCGAGGAAGCCGACGAAGGGGGCGACCCCGGTGCCGGGGCCGACCATCACCATGGGGGTGGCCGGGTCGGCCGGCGGGCGGAAGTGCGGGGCGCGCTGGACGAAGACGGGGACGGGGCTGCCGGATTCCGCGTCGGCGAGGAAGGTGGACGCCACGCCCTTGCGTGAGCGGCCGTGCCGGTTCTCGTAGCGGACGACGGAGACGGTGAGGCTGACCAGTCGGGGGTCGGTCAGCGGGCTGGAGGATATGGAGTAGAGGCGTGGCCGCAGACGCCTGAGCGCCTCGGTCCACTCGGCCGCGGTGGCGCGGGCGGAGTGTTCGGCGATGACGTCGACGGCCTGCCGGCCGTAGGTCCACTGGGCGAGCTCGCCCTTGTTGTCCGGGCGCAGCAGCTTCTTGAGGGTGCGGTCGTGGGTGCGGTCGCCGACCAGGCGCAGGAGGTCGGGGGTGACCTGAGCGATGTCGAGGTGGCGGTGGAGCGCCTCGCCGAGCGGTACGGGGCCGAGGCCGGAGATGTCGACCGGCTCCGAGGCGTCGAGGCCCGTGACGGCGAGCCATTCCGCCACGAGGTCGGGGCAGTTGACCGGTACGACACCGAGCGCGTCGCCCGCCTCGTACGCGAGGGGGGCCGGGCTGTCCTGGGTGTCGAAGGTGAACCGGCGCACTTCCTTCGTCGCGCCGGGGAGGCTGAGCAGCCTGTTGCCGGTGAGACGGGCACCGGGGCGGTCTTCGAGGGGCGGGCCGGAGCGGGGGCGGCCGGGGCGGCAGCCCCCGGGGCGGGGCCGGGCGCGGGGCCGGTGGTGGCCGTGGCGGGCTCCGTCGGAGTGCCCAGGGCGGCGAACACCTGGTCGAGCCACTGCCCCGCCGGCTCCTCGTAGTCCGGTTCGCAGTCGGCGCGCGGGAGGAGCCGCACGGCCCCCAGCTCGTCGAACCGTTCGTCGAGCCGTCTGCCGTGCCCGCAGAAGTCGTCGTACGAGGAGTCCCCGAGTGCGAGCACGGCGTAGCGCACGCCCTCCAGGCGCGGGGTGTCGGGCGCGTTGAGGGACTCCCAGAAGCCGGAGCCGTTGTCCGGGGCGTCGCCGTCACCGAAGGTGCTGGTGACGACCAGCAGATCGGCGGGCCGCGGCAGGCTCTCCAGCGGGCTGTCGTCCATCCCGAGGAGCGTCGCCGTGCGCCCCTCGTCGGTCAGCCGTCGCGCCGCCGCGGCCGCGACCTCCTCGGCGTTCCCGGTCTGCGAGGCCCACAGGACCACGATCTCCCGGCCGCCGGGAGCGTCCCGCGCGGGCACGGCGTGCGCCCCGCTCCCGGGCTCGTCGCCGGGCAGCCGGGAGAACATCCCCGCCAGCACTCCGTTGACCCACAGGGCGTGCTCCGGCTCGAACGGCGCGTGCGCCGGCAGCACCGGTGTACCGGCGGGCCGCGGACCGAGGCCCGCGAGGAATCCGGCCAGATAGCGGCGCTCGTGGCCGGCCAGTACGGGGGGCGCGGCGTCGGCGATCCCGAACACCCCGGCGAGCGCGGAAACCGGTCCGGCGCCCTGGGCGGGAAAGGGATCGGGGGCGGGGACGGGGACAGCGGTGGGGGCGACGGCGGCCACCTTCGCCAGCGTCACGGCGCACACCTTGAACTCGGGCTGGAAGGAGAGCGGGTCGACCGCGTCGTTGGTCACGGCGTTGACGCTGAGGTACTCGCCGAACAGGTCGTTCCAGTGGAACGGCGCGAAGCAGTCCCCGGACCGCACCCGGTCGGTCACGACGGCCGGCAGCACGGCCCGGCCGCGCCGTGAGGCGACCTCGACCGAATCGCCCTCCCCGATACCGAGTGCCCGGGCGTCCTGGGGGTTGATCTCCACGAAGGGGCCCGGGTTCAGCTTGTTGAGTCTGGCGACCTTTCCGGTCTTCGTCAGGGTGTGCCACTGGTGCTGCAGACGGCCGGTGTTGAGCACGTACGGGAAGTCGTCGTCGGGCATCTCGGCCGGGGGCAGGTGCGGGCGGGCGAAGAACACCGCCCGTCCGCTCGCCGTGGGGAAGGCCAGCCGGGGCACGGTTCCGTCGGGGCGCACGGTCAGGGTCTGGCTGACCCCGTCGTTGAGGTAGCGGACGGGGTTGCGGTCGGGGCCGTCCGCGGTGGCGCTCGGCCACTGGACGGGGGTGTCGAGCAGCCGTGCGTACGAGACACCGCGCAGGTCGTACCCGGTCCTCGGGTTGTGGGCCTGTTTGATCTCCTCGAAAATCTCCTCGGCGCTGCTGTAGCCGAAGGCGTCCTCGTACCCCATCTCGCAGGCGATCCGCGCGATGATCCGCCAGTCCGGCCAGGCCTCCCCCGGCGGTTCGACGGCCGGACGACCGAGTGTGAGGTTGCGCTCGGAGTTGATCATGACGCCCTCTGCCTCCGCCCACAGTGCGGCGGGCAGGGCGACATCGGCGTAGGCGTTGGTCTCGGTGTCGGCGAACACGTCCTGGGTGACGACGAATTCCGCTGCTTCGAGCCCTTCGATGACGGTCCTGCGGTTGGCCACGGACGCGACGGGATTGGTGCAGATGATCCAGCAGGCCTTGATCTCGCCGTCCGCCATCCGCCGGAACATGTCGACCGTACCGGCGCCCGCCGCGTCTGTGCGCAGGGTCCCGGGGTCGATGTCCCACAGGTCCTCGACGAAGGCGCGTTCGTCGTCGGCCAGGAGGCTGCGCTGTCCGGGCAGGCCCGGTCCCATGTATCCCATCTCGCGGCCGCCCATGGCGTTGGGCTGGCCGGTGAGCGAGAAGGGCCCGCTGCCGGGGCGGCAGAGGGCGCCGGTCGCCAGGTGCAGATTGATCAGGGCGTTGGTGTTCCAGGTGCCGTGGGTGCTCTGGTTGAGGCCCATGGTCCAGCAGCTCATCCAGTCGCCGGCCTCACCGATCCAGCGGGCGGCCCGGCGGATGTCCGCCTCCGGGATGCCCGTGGTCTCCGCGACCGCGGCGGGGGTGTAGTCCCGCAGGAAGTCCGGCATCGCCTCCCAGCCCTCGGTGTGCTCGGCGATGAACTCCGGGTCGGTGTGGCCGTTCTCGACAAGAAGGTGCATGAGGCCGTTGAGCAGCGCCAGATCCGTGCCCGGGCGGATCTGCAGGAACAGGTCCGCCTTGTCGGCGGTGGCGTTGCGCCGGGGGTCGACCACGATGAGTTTCGCGCCGGCCTTCACCCGCTCCATGAGACGGAGGAAGAGGATGGGGTGGCAGTCCGCCATGTTCGCGCCGATGACGAGGAACGTGTCGGCGTGCTCGAAGTCCCGGTAGGAGCCGGGCGGGCCGTCCGCGCCCAGGGAGAGCTTGTAGCCGCTGCCCGCGCTGGCCATGCAGAGCCGGGAGTTGGACTCGATCCAGCTGGTGCGGACGAAGCCCTTGGCCAGTTTGTTGGCCAGGTACTGCGCCTCCAGTGTCATCTGCCCGGAGACGTAGAGCGCGAGCGCGTCCGGTCCGTGCTCGTCGACGATCGCGCGCAGCCGCCGCGCGGTCTCCTTGACGGCGGCGTCCATGGCCAGCGGAGCCGGTTCCTCGCTGCGGTCCGCCCGCACCAGCGCCGTGGACAGTCGTCCGGGCGCCGCGAGCATCTCCGCGCTCGTCGCCCCCTTGGTGCAGAGCCTCCCCCTGTTCGCGGGGTGTGCCTTGTCGCCGGAGGCCTTCAGGACGGTACGCCGCCCGTCGGGCCCCATGCCGAGATCGAGGACGATCCCGCAGCCGACACCGCAGTACGAGCAGACCGTCCGCACCTGGGTGGGGGTGTCCGGCTGCGGGTTCGGCTCGGTCATGGACGGCCTCTCGTGGGGGACGCTGGTCCCACCACGGTACGAAACGTCCGTTTCCCGGGTGTCACACCGGACGATCAAGCGTGGTTACGTCCCGTGCACAGTCGGGCGCGCCCGTGCGTGAGGCCCCGGGCTGAGCCCGGACACCCGGCGGACGTACCGTGAGGAGCGGGTCCCCGCGGGGCCTTGCAGAAGCCCCGGCGGACGGCCCTCGGAATCGACCGCGCCCGCCGGCGCGACCAGGAGGTAGTCATGACCGCCAACGACCTTCCCGTGATCGCCGCGGTCGACGGTTCCCCCCACAGCTGGGAGGCGCTGGACTGGGCCGCTCAGGAGGCCGTGCGCCGGGGACTGCCGCTGCTGATCGTCCATGTCAGGCCGCCCACCCGTCGTACGGACGAGGAGAGCGGCCTGCGGGAGTCCGAGGAACTGCTCGACCGGGCGGTGCTGCGGACCTCCACGTCGGCTCCCGGGCTGCCCACCTCGACGCTGGCCCCGCTGGACTTTCCCTCGGCCGCGCTGATCTCGCTCAGCCGTGACGCGTCGATGGTGGTCGTCGGCTCGCGCGGCCTGGGCGGCTTCCGGTCGCTCATGATCGGCTCGAACAGCCTGGCCACGGCGTCGATGGCCCGGTGCCCGGTCGTCGTCGTCCACAGCGGGCGGACCGACGAGGACGATGCGGAAGCGGCGAAGACCTTCCCGGACGTCGTCGCGGGGGTGGCCGCCGACGAGAGCAGCGAGGAGGTGCTGGACTTCGCCTTCGCCGCCGCCGCGTCCCGGCCGGGCGCACGGCTGCGGCTCGTGCACGGCTGGACGATGTTCTCGTCGATGCTGTCCGGCGGACCGGTCTTCGACCGGGAGGCCGCGGCGGAGGCCGCGGAGCGCACCCTCACCGAGCTGACGGCGGGCCGTCTGGAGGAGTACCCGCTGGTGGAGGTCGTACGTGAACCGGTCAACGGATCGGCGTCCCGCACCCTGGTCACGGCGTCGGCCACCGCGGCGCTGACCGTGGTCGGGAGGCGCAGGGGCGGCGAGTCCCTGGGGCTGGGGCTGTCCCCCGTCGCGCAGACGACGGTAACGCACGCCCTCGGCCCGGTGGCGGTCGTGCCCTGCTGACGCCGCGGGGACGCTGAGCCCTCGGCCCGCGCGCTCCCCGTGAGCCGTGCGGGCCCCCTCGGACCGTGCAGGCCCCTTGGACTTCCGGGCCCGCGGGCAGAGACTTGCACGATGACACAGCGCGTGGCTCTCGCGACGGTAATGGACCGGCTCTCGATCGATGCGGTGATCACGGGCTACGCCGCGGCGGTGGATGACGGTGCCTGGGAGGACTACGGCGCCCTGTTCACCGCGGACGGCCGGGCGGACTACCGCGGTGCGGGCGGGTCCGAGGGCCCGGCCGCAGGAGCCGCGCGGTGGCTCGCGGAGACACTGCGGCCCTTCCCGGTCCGCCAGCACCTGATCGTCAACCGTCGGATCGATCTCCAGGATCTGGGCGGCTACCCCGGCGACCATGCGCAGGTCCGGGCCGACTACCTGAACCCGATGGGCCCGGAGGCCGGAGCCACGACCACGGCCCCGGCCTTCCTCTCCGGCGGCCGGTACGCCTTCGGCCTGCTGCGTACGGAGCCGGGCTGGCTGATCCGTACGGTCGAGGCGCACGAGAAGTGGCGGTGCGTGCCGGGCAGGCCGACGGCCGGCTGACCGGCACGGGGGGCGCGGCACGCCCCCTGTGCGTTGCCGATCTTCTGCCGCACACTGGGACCGAGCGGGGGACCCGGCGAGGAGGACACGGCATGCCGATGCGCGGCGGGCGGCTTCCTGCGGGTCGGACTCCGGGCGGCGCGGCCGGCGGCGGCGCCGGGGCGCGCCCGGACCTGCTGCGCGCCCCCCTGTGGCGCGGTGCCGCGGCCCTGTGCGCGGGCGCACTGCCCGCCCTGACGTTCCCCGCCCCGTCGCTCTGGTGGCTCGCCCCGGTCGTCCTCGTGCCGTGGCTGCTGCTGATCCGGTCGGCCGGCACCGGGCGGCGCGCGGCCCTCGACGGCTGGCTCGGCGGCATGGGATTCATGCTCGCGGTGCACCACTGGCTGATGCCGAGCCTGCATGTGTTCCTCGTGGTGCTCGCGGCCCTGCTCGGCCTGTTCTGGGCTCCCTGGGGTCTGCTGGTGTCCCGGCTGCTCGGCGGATCACCGTCGGTCCGAGGCGCGGTGGCCGCCGTCGCGGTGCTGCCCTCCGGGTGGCTGATGATCGAGTTGGTCCGCTCCTGGGAGGGGCTCGGAGGCCCCTGGGGCCTGCTCGGCGCCAGTCTGTGGGAGTTCGCACCCGCGCTGCGGACCGCTTCGGTGGGGGGCGTGTGGCTGGTCAGCCTGCTCGTGGTGGCGGTGAACACCGCGGTCGCGCTGCTCCTGGTCGTATCGGCGGCCCGTACCGCGGCCGCCGCGTGTCTGGTGGTGTGCGCGGCGGGCGTGACCGCCGTAGGGGTGTGGGCACCGCAGCCGGAGCGCTCGGGTACCGCCCGGATCGCCGTCGTGCAGCCGGGCGTCGTCGACGGCCCGGGCAGCGTCCAACGCCGTTTCGCCCGCAGCGAGGCGCTGACCCGTTCCCTCGCCGGCCGTGACGTCGACCTGGTGGTGTGGGGCGAGAGCAGTGTGGCCGTGGACCTGACGCGCAGCCCCGGGACCGCGGACCGGATCGCCGCGCTCTCCCGGCTGGTCGGGGCCGAGGTGCTGGTCAACATGGACGCCCGGCGGACCGACGGTCCGGACCGTACCGGGATCTACAAGTCCGCGGTGCTGGTGGGCCCGGACGGGCCGACCGGGGACCGCTACGACAAGATGCGCCTGGTGCCGTTCGGCGAGTACGTCCCGGCCCGTGCGGTGCTCGGCTGGGCGACCTCGGTGGGCAAGGCGGCGGGTGAGGACCGGCTGCGCGGCAGCGGCCCCGTGGTGATGGACCTGCCGGACGGGCTGCGGATCGGCCCGCTGGTGTGCTTCGAGTCCGCGTTCCCCGACATGAGCAGGCGGCTGGCCGCCGACGGCGCACAGCTGCTGGTCGCCCAGTCGTCCACCTCGACGTTCCAGCACAGCTGGGCGCCCGCGCAGCACGCCTCGCTCGGTGCGCTGCGGGCGGCCGAGACCGGGCGGCCGATGGTGCACGCCACCCTGACGGGTGTGAGCGCCGTGTACGGCCCACGGGGCGAACGGGTGGGTACTCCACTCCGTACGGACACGAGCGCGGCAGCCGTGTACGACGTCCCGCTCGCCCACGGCACCACGCTCTACGTCCGGCTGGGCGTCTGGCCCGTGTACGGGGCGCTGGCGGTGCTGGCCGTCTTCTTCGGTACGGCGGGGCTGCGCGCTCTCAGGACGCCTGCTCCAGAGCGTCCCTGAGCACCCTCTCGCAGAGCCGGTGGGTCTCCAGTGCGTCCTGGGCGCCGAGCACCTGACCGGCCCGCACCGCGTCCAGGAAGGACAGCACGCTCTGTTCGATGCCGCGCTGACGGGCGACCGGCACCCAGTCACCGCGCCGGCGCAGGGTGGGCTGCCCCTTGTGGTCGACGACGTCCGCGAGGTTGAGCACCTGGCGTTTGCTGTCCTGGCCGGAGACCTCCAGGATCTCCTCGGTCGATCCGTTGAGCCGGTTCATCGTGCCGATGGCCGTGAATCCGTCGCCGGACAGCTGGAGCACCACGTGGTGCATGAGCCCGTCCACGATCCGTGCCCGCACGACGACGTCGGAGACCGGCCCCGGCACCAGGAAGCGCAGGGTGTCGACGACGTGGATGAAGTCGTCGAGCACCATGGTGCGCGGGTCCTCGGGCAGCCCCACCCGGTTCTTCTGCATCAGGATCAGCTCACGCGGGTGCCCGGCGCACTGCGCGTAGGACGGGGCCAGGCGGCGGTTGAAGCCGACGGCGAGGCCGACGCGACGCTCCTCGGCGAGCGCCACCAGCCGCTCGGACTCGGCGAGCTCGTAGGCGAGCGGCTTGTCGATGTACGTGGGGACGCCCGCTTCGAGCAGCCGCCGGGCGATCTCCGGGTGCGCGGACGTGGGCGCGTGCACGAAGGCGGCGTCCAGGCCCTGGGCGAGGAGTGAGTCGAGATCCGTGTGGCACTGCCGGTCGGGGATCCGGTGGGTCCCCGCGACGGCCGCGAGCGTGGCCGGCGTACGCGTCTGCAGATGCAGTTCGACCCCGGGAAGCGTCGTCAGCACCGGCAGGTACGCCTTCTGCGCGATGTCGCCGAGCCCGATGCAACCGACCTTCACGGAATTCTCCCTGTCGCCTTCACCACGGCCGTGTCACGACCGCGTCCTGTGCCCGTCCTCGGCCCCGGCAGCATACGTGCGCTGCGGCGGGTGCCAGTCGGGGATGCCGTCGAACGTGCGCAGGACGAGCCCCGGGCCGAGGCGCGAGACGGTGGCGATCAGCCCGTTCCGTACGGCGACGGCCGGACCGCCGGACAGTCGCGTCAGCCGGGCGGCCTGTACGGACCTGCGCGCGATCCCGGTCGTACGGGGCAGCCGGGCGGCGCTGTAGGCGGCGAGACCCTCGCCCGGGTCGCGGTCCGCCGGAAGGTGGTGGGCGAGCACGACGGCGTCCTCGATGGCCTGGTTGCCGCCCTGGCCGAGCGTGGGCGGCATGGCGTGCGCGGCGTCGCCGACGAGCACCGCACGGCCCTGGTGGAAGGCGGGCAGCGGTTCCGCCAGCTGGTACACGTCGTGGCGCAGCACCTGGCCGGGCCCGACGGAGGCGATGATCGCGGGAACCGGGTCGTGCCAGTCGCCGAACCTGCGCAGCAGCTCCGCCTTCTCGTCGTCGGAGGCCCGGCCCCCGGCCGGGGCGGTGGCGGCGGCGTACCCGTAGATCCGGCCGTCCTTCATCGGGTGGCTGCCCCACAGGGCTCCGCGTCCCCAGGTCTCGTGCGAGCTGAAGGGTCGGCCCACCCCGGGCGACACCACGCGCCAGGTGGTGAAGCCGCTGTACGTGGGGCCGGGATGACGTGGGAAGAGCGTGGCACGCACGGTCGAGCCGATGCCGTCCGCCCCGATCACCAGGTCGGCCTCGATGTCTCCCGAGGAGGTCCTGACGACCGCCTTGCGGCCGCCCGCCCGCCCCGGACCGACGAGCTCGGCCGGCGTGCCGGTGTGCAGTGCTGAATCGGGCAGTTTGGAACGGAGCAGGTCGACGAGGGCGGAGCGGTGCAGCAGGACCAGTGGCCCGCCGAACCGCTCGGCAGCGGCGGCGCTGCTGGTGCGGGAGAGCCAGCGGCCGGCCGGCGTGCGCAGGCCGCCGTCGCCCTGCCAGGCGGCGAGTGACCTGACCGCGTCGCCGAGCCCGATGACGTCCAGCGCGCGCTGGGAGTTGGGCGCGAGGCTGATGCCCGCCCCGACGGGCTCCAGCGACGCGGCGCGCTCGAGCACGGTGACGTGCCAGCCGCGCCGGTGCAGCGCGGTGGCGGCGGTGAGCCCGCCGATTCCGCTGCCGATGACCACTGCGTGGGACGTTGCCATGACCGGACCTCCTCGAACTACAGCTGTAGTAGGCGAATTCACCGTACTACAGCTGTAGTTCCGGCGGTAGATTGACCCCATGCCCACACGCACCGCCCGGACGCCCGGCACCTCCCGTGCCGACCTGATCGCCGACACCGCTCTCGCCCTGCTCGCCGAGCGCGGGATGCGAGGGCTGACCCATCGCGCGGTGGACGAGCGGGCCGGACTCCCCCAGGGGTCGACGTCGAACCACGCCCGCACCCGGCAGGCACTGCTGGAGGCCGCGGTGCGCCGGCTCGCCGAGCTGGAGTCCCGGACGCTCGCCCCGGGAAGCCTTCCCGGGGCCTCCGGTCCGCCGGAGCCCTCACAACCGCCGGGGCCGGGCTCCGGCGGACCGGCCGGTGGTCCGGACCGGCTGGCCGCCGGACTGGCCCGGGCGCTGCACCGCTACCTGACGGGCCGCACCGAACTGCTGATCTGCCGGTACGAGCTGGCCCTGGAGGCCACCAGGCGCCCCGAGCTCCGCGCGTACTACGACGCGGCGGGCCGGCAGTTCCGCGAACCGCTGGTGGCCCTGATGACCGCCGCGGGATCCGCCGAGCCGGAACGCCACGCCCTGTCGTTGGTGGCCTGGTCGGAGGGGATGATGTTCGCCTGTGCCGCGGGGTCGTACAACCGGTCCGTACCGACCGAGGAGGAACTGCGCACCGGCTGCGCCGAGCTGCTGCGCGGGATGCTCGGCGGCGGGGGTGGCTGAGCAGTGACCTCTCGGATATCTCTGCGGCGACCGATGTCCGGCATGCCGACGAACGAACGCGGCGCGGAAGTACGCGGGCCTCACCGACACCCAGCCGCGTGAGACGCCCGGGCCCCGTCGTGATTCGCCCTCCTCGGGCTCGTGCGGCACCTGGCACCTGGCGGAGCGCGGGCGCGGCTGGTTCCGCGAGGTGCCGGACGGTGAGGACCTTCCGCCGGTCCACGGCACGGACGAGGACCCGGACGGGGAGTTCCATACACGGATACGGACGCCCGGGACGAGACCCGGACGGTCCGGTTCGCGGAGATCGAGCCGGCCCGGGCCCACGCCGCGAAGCTCGGCCTGGGCGCCCTGTCGCCCGGCCGGAGCGAGCGGGGTGAGTCGTTCAACCGGTGCTGGCTCTACACGCACATGATCGAGGAGTACGCCCGGCCCGACGGACGCGCGGACCTGGTACAGGAGCGTATCGACGGGGTGACCGGCACCTGCCGCCCCGGCGCCCACGCCTGTCGCCGGGCGCTACCGGCACCTGAGCCCCGGTGCCCGGAAGACATGCCGCGCCGGCCGGCCACCGGCGTCACTCGTGCGGGCCAATCCTGGCCCAGTGGCTGTCCCGCGACGGGATCGGCCCGGCAGAGTGAGCCGGGTGCATCGAACCGGAATCACAGCAACGCTCCTGGTGGGAATCGCCGTCACCGCGGTCTCGGGCTGCGTCTCGGTGGAGCCGCCCCGGAAGACCGTGGCGCCGCGTCCCGGCACCAGCAGACCCGTGCAGGAAGTGGAGCCGCAGATCGTGCAGCCACCGGCTCGCGACTCCCTGGAGGCGCTGCCGGATCCCGCCGCGTCCGCGACAGCCTCTCCCGGCACCCGGAAGGACGTGCCCCGCACGCCGCCTCGGCGTGAGCGGGCGGACCTCGCGCGGCCTCAGGCGCCGCGCCTGCCCCCTCGGATTCCGGGCCTCGCACGGCCGGCCGGCCCGGGCTCCTCCGTGCCCGTCACCGGGAAGGACGTCTGCGCGCTGGGCCGGGGTTACGGGCGCTGGCCGGCGGGCAGCCCGCAGTCCAGGATCTGCGACGCGACGTACGGCCGCTGAACCCGGCGGGGCGGCGGCCCGGTGTCACCCGGCGGCGCCGCCCCGGCTCACTCCCCCGCCCCGTGCTCCCGCATCCGCTGCTCCAGTCGGCCGATCGCCGCCCGGACCCCTCCGCCGTAACCGTCGTCCCCCAGGACGCCGACGGTGTCCCACGCCCGGTCCAGGTGGAGCCGTGCGGCCCCGAAGCGCTGCAGCTTCAGGTAGTCCGCCGCGAGATTGAGGTGCAGGGAGGGGAAGAAGGACCGCACCGCGGAAGCGTCCCGGTGTTCGGCCACGGCTGTGCCGGTCAGCCCCTCCGCCGCCGCCAAGGCCCGGAGGTCCCAGGCGAGTTCGTCGCCGGGATCGTCCTGGGTATCGGCCATGTAGTGCGCGAGGGTGCAGCGGTGCAGGGCATCGCCGTCCTCGCCGATCTCCGCCCAGAGGGCACCGAAACGATTGCGGGCCTCTTCCCTGTCCCCGCCGTGGAGCAGCATGACCGCCTGGCCGATCCTGGTCACGACAGCGTCCCTCGACGCTTCCTGCTGCTCCACGACAGAGGTCTCCTGATCACCGTCCGGCCTGTTCCCGTCGAGCCGACGCTAGCCGCAGCCGCGGGCGATCGCGCTCAGGCGCGGGGCCGGATGGCCGGTTGCACCGGAGGTCGCCAACCGCTCGGAACGAGGGCGCCGGCTGGGGTCGTCCGCCGCTCAGGGAGGGGAGACCGGCCGGGTCCGGGACCGGCGGGCCGGGCCGCTCTCAGCCCAGGTCCGGGATCCGCCAGTCGATGGCCCCGTGGCCCTGGGCGGCGACGGCCTCGTTGATCTGGGTGAAGGGACGGGAGCCGAACCACTTCTTCGCGGAGAGCGGCGAGGGGTGCGCGCCCTTCACGATGACGTGGCGCTCCGGGTCGATCAGCGGGATCTTCTTCTGCGCGTAGTTGCCCCAGAGGACGAAGACCGCCGGGTCGGGCCGCTCGGCCACCGCGCGGATCACCGCGTCGGTGACCTTCTCCCAGCCCTTGGACTTGTGCGAGTTCGCCTCGCCGCCCCGGACCGTCAGCACCGCGTTGAGCAGGAGGACGCCCTGCTCGGCCCACGGCATCAGATATCCGTTGTCCGGGACCGGCAGGCCGAGCTCGTCGTTCATCTCCTTGTAGATGTTGCGCAGCGAGGGGGGTGTCCTGACCCCCGGCCGGACCGAGAAGCAGAGCCCGTGGCCCTGCCCCTCGCCGTGGTACGGGTCCTGGCCGAGGATGAGCACCTTCACCCGGTCGTACGGCGTGGCGTCCAGCGCGGCGAACACCTGCTCACGCGGCGGGTACACCGGCCCGTCGGCCCGCTCCTTCTCGACGAAGTCGGTGAGCTCCTTGAAGTAGGGCTTCTGCAGCTCTTCGCCGAGAACGCCGCGCCAGGACTCGGGCAGCAGGTCGGTGTCGGTCACGTCCACAACCTCCGGTAAGCATTTGGTTCTTGACCACAGAACCTACCGGGGGCCACTGACAACCGACCCGCCGAGCCCTTCCTACCAGCTCGCCTTGCGGTACAGCTCCCACATCTGCATGACCGTCTGCGGGTCCAGGGCGCGCTCGCTGCCGCCGATGTCCTCGCCCGCCGCCACGTACAGCTTGCCCTGCCACAGCGGCAGCAGCCGCACGTCCTCGACGAGGATCTCCTGGGCCCGCCTGAACTGCTTGGAGACGGCTCCGCGGTCGCTCTCCTGGCGGGAGGTGGGGAGCAGCTCCTGGGTGATCTCCTTCGCCAGGTAGGGCGTGCCGGTGACGCTCTGCTCGCCCACGAAGGGGGCGATGAAGTTGTCCGGGTCCGGGAAGTCCGGGAACCAGCCGCGCCCGAAGGCCGGGTAGTCGCCCTTGGTGAAGCCTTCCTGGAAGGTCTTCCACGGCGCGCTCTTCAGCGTGATCTTGAAAAGGCCGGACGCTTCGAGCTGGCGCTTCAGCTCCGCGAACTCGGGAGCGGTGGAGGATCCGTAGCGGTCCGTGGTGAACCAGAGGGTCATCTCGACCGGCTCGTTGATCCCCGCCTCGCTGAGGATCGCCTTGGCCTTGCCCTTGTCGGGTTCGCCGAAGGTGTCGAAGAAGCTCGTGGTGTGGCCGGCGATGCCCTTGGGAACCATGGAGTACAGGGGCTCGGCGGTGCCCTGGTAGACCTTGGCGACGAGCGCGTCGCGGTTCACCACCTGGGCGATGGCCCGCCGGACGGCGAGCTTGCCGGAGGCCGGGTCCTTGGGGTTGAAGACCAGGAAGCGGATGTCGGCGCCGACCGTCTCGGTGATCTGCAGGCCCTCGTTGTCGTCCTTGTTGTCCTCGAGGCTGACGACCTCCTCGGCGGTCAGACCGCGGTAGGTGGCGTCGATCTCCTTCTTCTTCAGCGCCTCCACCATGGGGGCGGAGCCTTCGAAGTAGTGGATCGTGACCGCGTCGTTCTTCCTGTCGGCGAATCCCTTGTAGTCGGGGTTCTTGGTCAGCTCGGCCTTCTTACCCGCCTCGAAGGACTTCAGGACGTACGGTCCGGAGCCGGTGACCTTGCCGTCGTCGCGGATGCTGTCCGTGGGGTACTCGCTGGGCGGGACGAGCGACATCGCGGGGGTCGCCAGGATGAACGGGAAGGTGGCGTCCGCCTTGCTGAGGTGGAAGACGACCGTGTCGTCGCCCTTGGTCTCCACCCGGTCGAGGGAACCGAGGAGGCTGGCCGGGCCGCCCTTGAACTTGATCTTCAGGATGCGGTCGATCGAGTACTTCACGGCCTCGGCGTCGATCTTCTCGCCGTTGGAGAACTTCAGGCCGCCACGCAGGGTGCACCGGTAGGCCATGCTCGTGGCATCGGTGAACAGGCACGACTCGGCCGCGTCGGGCTCCGGGCTCGTAGTGCCTGTCGGGAAGCTCACCAGCGTCTGGAAGACGTTCCTCATCAGCTCCCAGGAGCCGTCGTAGGCCGCAGCGGGATCGAGTGTCGAGGGAGTGCTCGTCGTTCCGACCGCTATCTGCTGGTTCGTTTCCGAACCACTGTCGGACAGCAGTCCGCAGCCGGCCAGCAGAGAAAGGGAAGCAAGGGCTGCAGCAGCCTGCAGACTGGCCCGGTAGAACACGTGCACGCTCCTCGATCAGCCTTGGGTCGGCAGACCATACCGCAGCGCCCTGCCGGGTCAATCCGCTGGCCCGGCAGGGCACTTGTGTCAATCAGGTCAAACCGGTTCAGGACACTCTCAAGCCACGCCGGCATTCAGGAAAATACCGCCGTCGACCACGAGCGTCTGCCCCGTGATCCAATCCGACTGCGAGGAGGTGAGAAACGCCGCCGCACCGCCGATGTCCTCGGGAACTCCGAGCCGGCCGAGCGGATACGCGGCGGCGGCCTCGGCCTCACGGCCCTCGTACAGCGCTTCCGCGAACTTCGTCTTCACCACGGCGGGCGCGATGGCGTTGACCCGGACCACGGGCGCGAACTCGTGCGCCAGCTGGAGAGTCAGGTTCACCATGGCCGCCTTGCTCATGCCGTAGGCACCGATGAACGGTGACGCGGAGACCCCCGCGACGGACGCGATGTTCACGATCGCACCGCCGTTCTCCTTCTGCCAGGCCTTCCAGGTCTGCTGGGCGAAGCCGAGCGCCGAGATCACGTTGGTCTCGTAGACCTTGCGGGCCACGTTGAGGTCCAGCTCGGCCATCGGCCCGAAGACCGGATTCGTGCCGGCGTTGTTGATCAGGAAGTCGACCCGGCCGAACGCCTCCATGGCACGCTCGACGGCCGTCGCCTGATGGGCCTCGTCGTGCGCCTTGCCCGCGACACCGATCGCCCGGTCGGAGCCGAGCCTCTCGACGGCCTCCTTGAGGGCGTCCTCGCCGCGCCCGGTGATGACGACCCGGTCCCCCCGGGCCACGAGCGCCTCGGCGATGCCGTAGCCGATGCCCCGGCTCGCCCCCGTGATGAGCGCGACCTTGCCACTGTCCTGCACAGTCATGATGTCCGTTGCCCTTCCGGGATCAGTTGAGCGGTCCGCCGGCGACGTACATGACCTGCCCGGAGACGAAGCCCGCGTCGTCACCCGTGAAGAAGGCGATGGCGTTGGCGATGTCCTCGGGGCGGCCCACTCGCTGCACGGGGATCTGGGTGGCGGCGGCGGCCTGGAACTCCTCGAAGCCCATCCCGACGCGGGCCGCGGTCTGGGCGGTCATCTCGGTGACGATGAAGCCCGGGGCGACGGCGTTGGCGGTCACGCCGAACTTGCCGAGCTCCTTGGCCAGCGTCTTGGTGAAGCCCTGCAGACCGGCCTTGACCGCGGAGTAGTTGGCCTGGCCGCGGTTGCCCAGCGCCGACGAGGAGGACAGCGAGACGATACGGCCGAACTTGGCCTCCACCATGTGCGCCTGGACGGCCTTCGCCATCAGGAACGCGCCCTTGAGGTGCACGTTCATCACGAGGTCCCAGTCGGACTCGCTCATCTTGAAGAGCAGGTTGTCGCGGAGCACGCCCGCGTTGTTGACGAGGATCGTCGGAGCACCGAGCTCGGCGGCGACGCGCGCGACGGCGGTCTCCACCTGGGCGCTGTCCGACACATCGCAGCCGACGGCGAGGGCGGTGCCCCCCGCGGCGGTGATCTTCTCAACCGTGTCCTTGCACGCCGCCTCGTCGAGGTCGAGTACGGCGACGGCGCGGCCCTCGGCCGCCAGGCGTACGGCGGTGGCGGCGCCGATGCCCCGTGCCGCTCCCGTCACGATGGCGACGCGCTGCTCGGTGGTGGACATGCTTGGTTCTCCTCGCCCTTGGATCGCGGCTCAGCGGACGTCAGGAAGTTCCCGATAACTGAGCAACCGCTTAGTACCTTCAGCAGACGAGACGCTAGAAGCCCTGGCACCCGGTGTCAACGGCCCACGGGGGCACGGGCGCATGTCACACCCGACGGCACCGCGACCGCGTATGTCGCGGGCGGCGCCGCCGGTGCGGTAATCAGCGCACCAGCAGGTCGAGCAGTCGTTCGAGCTCGGCCTCGGGGTCCTCGGTGAGTCCGCTGTGCACGACGCCCGGCTGGACGACCGTGGAGCGCGGTGCGATCAGCCAGCGGAAGCGCCGTCCCGGTTCGTCACCGGCCGCCTTGCCCGCCGCCTCGCCGCCGCAGCAGACGCCCTCGACCGCACGCAGGGCGGCCCGTACGCCCACCACGTCGGCATGCGGGTCCAGCGCCTTGAGCTTGCCCTCGTCCAGGTGCGTGCGCGCCGCGACGAAGGACTTCGCCCGGCAGTAGACAAGTACGCCCGCGTTGAAGCACTCGCCACGCTCGACCCGGGGCACGACGCGCAGGACCGCGTACTCGAAGACATCGCGCTTGTTCATCGGCCGCCGTCCTTGGTGTTCTTCGTCGGGCGCGGCAACGGAGCCAGGCGCTCGCTGAGCCAGCCGGGCGCCTGGGAGGGCCGCGTCTTCGTGGGCTCCCCCATCGAGATCCGCTCGTGGATCGTGCCGGCACGCGCCAGCAGCGGCTCGACGTACGCCCGCCGCAGCAGGTCCGTCGTCCCGAAGCCGGGCTCGTCGGCCAGCCACTCGTCCGGCACGTCGGCCGCCACCTCCGTGAGCAGTTCCTCGGTGACGAGCGGGGCGAGCTCCGCGGCGGCAGCGGCGATGTCGGGGCCGAACGGCGCGAGGACATGATCGGAGGCGTTGTACGGCTTCGCCGCCGAGGCCTGGGCGCCCGGCCAGTTGTGGTGCCAGATCATGGTGGCCCCGTGGTCGATCAGCCAGAGGTCACCGTGCCAGACCAGCATGTTGGGGTTCCGCCATGAGCGGTCCACGTTGTTGATCAGCGCGTCGAACCAGACGACCTTCCCGGCCTCCGCCGGATCCACCTCGTAGGCCAGCGGATCGAACCCGAGTGACCCTGGCAGGTAGTCCATGCCGAGGTTCAGTCCGCCGCTCGCCTTGAGGAGCTCCTGCACCTCCTGGTCCGGCTCCGCGAGCCCGATGACGGGATCGAGCTGCATGGTCACCAGCTCGGGCACCCGCAGCCCCAGCCGCCTGCCCAGCTCCCCGCAGATGACCTCGGCGACGAGGGTCTTGCGACCCTGTCCCGCACCGGTGAACTTCATGACGTACGTGCCCAGGTCGTCGGCCTCGACGATCCCGGGGAGCGAACCACCCTCCCGCAGGGGCGTGACATAGCGGGTCGCGACAACCTTTTTTAGCACTTTCCCAGGCCACCCATCTCTTCAGGCTTACATTCAACGGAGGGCCTTTTCGGGGCGCAGGGGCGATGATCGCCAGTCGACGGCGCTGGGGAGAATCTGGGGAGTTTCGGCCAGCAAGCTGATCCCCCGCGCTCCCCGAGCAGGCCGTCGATGGTGCCGCGCCCCTCGCTGCCAGCCTCCGGCATGAAGTGAGCATAGTAACCGAGGGTGATCGCCGGCGAGGGGTGTCCGAGCCACCGCGCCAAGGTCACGACGGACTCCCCGGCTTCCAACATGATCGAGGCGTAGGTGGCCGATGGCCTTCCCGGTCACGCCCGGCCAGTGGGGCGACGCGCCGCAGATGATCGAGGTCCTCGGACGGATCCGCGTTCCCCGCACCCAGGGCGGTCGCCCCCGCACCCGGCCGGACCACTCGGGCGGCGACAAGGCATACAGCTCATGTCGGAACCGGCGCTACCTGCGAAGACGCCAGATCAAACACACCATCTCCGGACCGAAGGACCAGCGGGCCAACCGCAAACGCCGCGGCAGTGGGGGCGGTCGGCCCACCGGCTTCGGCAACGAGCTCTGCAAACGCCGCAACGAGGTCGAGCGGACAATCAACCGGCTCAAGAACGTCCGGGCCGTCGCCACCCGCCACGACAAGAGGGCCTTTGTCTTCCGCGGCACTGTCACCACCGCGGCCGTCCGGCTATGGCTCCGGGGCTGAGCCGGCCTGCAGCCTCAGTCCCCGAGGAACCACAGGTACAGGCCCTGTCCGTCAAGAACTACCTGACCCAGCTCGATCAACTCGCGCGCGAACTCGTTGGTCAGCACGCCTGCAGGCAACCGGGACACCTCCTCCAACAGGGTCGACGCCTGCCGGTGGTTGAAAGCGGTGTCCGCGTACGGCAGGAGGTGCCCCAGCATGGGAAACATTGACTGGTCAAGACCAGCCAGCGCGTCGGTCTGGGCCGAGCAGCCCCGGTACGAGCCCGCCGCGACGGCCCCGTACCGGAGCCGGAGATGTGTCACGTCGTCAGCGCTGCAGTGTCAGCAGACCAGGACGGTAGGGCAGGAGGCCGTAGTCGCCGCCGGAGTTGGGGCTGCGCCCCTGGTAGAGAAACCGCAGATTGCAGGGATCGACGGTCATGGTCTGGTCGGGGCTTGAGCGGATCAGTTCGCCGTGGCTGATGTCGTTGGTCCAGGCGGCGCCACTGTTGGCCTTGCCGGCGAAGGAGTTGCTCTCGGTCGCGGCCTGGGGTGTCCACGCGCCGTTCAGACTGGTTGCCGTGAACGAGCGGAAGTAGCGACCCTGCGAGCCGATCGCCTCGACGATCATGAGGTAGCGGTTCTGGCCCTGCAACTTGTAGACCTGCGGGGCTTCGAACAGGTTGTTCGTCGTATCGCTCATGATCACTGTCGAGGTCGCGCCGAAGCTGCCCGGGAAGTTCCCGATCGGCATACTGGCCCGGTAGATCTTGCCGTTGTCGCCGGCGAAGAACAGGTACATGTTCGTCCCGTCACCGATGAGCGTCTGGTCGATGGGTCCCGTTCCGGAGTCGGGGATGCTTCCGGAGAAGAGCACCTGCGGGGATGACCAGCCATTCGGGTTGGTGGGATCGCTCGACGTCCGGTAGGAGAAGGCGGACCCGCCCCACTGGTAGGCGAGCACCCAGATACCCTTCGGCGCGAAGTAGAAGAGCGTAGGCGCGACGGTGGAAGCTGACATCGCGTTCTGGCCGGCCGAGGCCATCTCCGACCAATCGGAGAACAGGCCGAAGTTCATCGAACCCCAACTCGTCCCCGTGTCGTGCGTCGTCGCATAGACGAGCTGTTTGCCCTCGTAGGGGACGACGGTGAAGTCCTTCAACGAGACCCACCCGGGCTTGGGCTGCGCCAACGGGCCCGATGATGTCCAGCGGTATGCCCCCGGAAGATCGCACGGGCCGGTGTTGCCGCCGCCGACCTTGACGAGCTGCCACTGCTGGTTGGTGCCGCCCCAGTCGTCGTACTGGACGGTGTTCGCGTTGTCGGCGGTGGAGGCACCTTGTACCTCGAGGGCCTTGCCACTGTGGCGCGAGATGAACCTTACGTAGCCGTCCGAGCTGTCGGCCAGTCGCCATTGCTGGTTGGAGGCGTTCAGGTCGGCCCACTGGACTATCGACCCGCCGTTCGCGGTGGACCAGTTGTAGACGTCCAGCACCTTGCCCGAGTGGCGGGACTTGATGCGGTAGTAGCCGCCCCCGGAGTCGACGAACTGCCACTGCTGCTGGCTCTGATCGTTCCTGGTCCACTGAGTGATGCGGGCGCCGTCGGCGGTCGCCATGTTGTAGACGTCCAGGGCCTTCCCGCTGTTGCGATTGACCAGCACGTACGAGGCGTTGGGGTCCACGGTGGCCGCCTCGGCGGGCTGGGCGCCGAGGAAGGTGGCCACGAGTAACAAGGGTGCAAGGACCGCGAGCAGGCGTCTTGGCCGGGCCGGGGACGAGTGGCGGTACCACATGAGCTGCGCCTCCTAGGGGCTGGGTTGAGGTGACCCTGATGAACAGCGGAGCGGAAGTGCCGCGGGTCCGGGACGGTTTCGAAAGTTTCGAGGATTCCCGGATGCTTTGACGCCACAAACTAGGGATGCGGGGTTCTCCGGTCAAGGCTCGCCACTGATCTGTCCACAAACAGCACCTCCCCTTCGGGCCTGACAAGTGATCGCGCCGACCGGACCTCTCCCGAGTGCGCGCGAATACAGTTCGCCAGCCCAAGGCGCATGCGCGGCGGAGGAAAGCCGAGCAAGCAGCGTCCGCGCGATCGCCCCGACCGCGGCCCTACGGCGTTCGCCGGCGGCGCCGCCGGGGCTGCATTCCACTCGCAGGGTGTCGGAAAGTTTCGAATGACCAATCGAAACTTCTCCTGCGGGGAGTATTGACGGCCCATCACCGATGCCTCAATCATCCCTGTCTGAGGAACTGGCCGTGGTCCGGGATACCGAACGTCGGCCTCGGCATTCTGTACTGCACGACAGATCCGCGCACCGCATCAGTCCTTTCGTGATTTCCACCTTGGAGGCACAGTCATGGGCTCCTACGCCCTTCCCAGACCCGTTGTCCGCCGGAAAACTCGCAGCCTGCTGTTGGCGCTGGTCGTCGGCGTCCTCGGTGCGTCCGCCGCGCTGGTCGCGCCACCGGGAGCACACGCCGCCGAGAGCACGCTGGGCGCCGCGGCGGCGCAGAGCAGCCGCTATTTCGGCACCGCCATCGCCTCAGGCAGGCTGGGCGACTCGACGTACACGTCGATCGCGAACCGTGAGTTCAACATGGTGACGGCCGAGAACGAGATGAAGATCGACGCCACCGAACCGCAGCGGGGCCAGTTCAACTTCAGCTCCGCCGACCGCGTCTACAACTGGGCGGTGCAGAACGGCAAGGAGGTGCGTGGCCACACCCTGGCCTGGCACTCCCAGCAGCCCGGCTGGATGCAGAGCCTCAGCGGCAACGATCTGCGCCAGGCAATGATCGGCCACATCAACGGCGTGATGGCCCACTACAAGGGCAAGATCGTCCAGTGGGACGTCGTGAACGAGGCCTTCGCCGACGGAAGTTCGGGAGCCCGACGCGACTCCAACCTGCAGCGCAGCGGCAACGACTGGATCGAGCTCGCCTTCCGCACCGCGCGCGCCGCCGACCCGTCCGCCAAGCTCTGCTACAACGACTACAACGTCGAGAACTGGACCTGGGCCAAGACCCAGGCCATGTACTCCATGGTCCGGGACTTCAAGCAGCGCGGCGTGCCGATCGACTGCGTCGGCTTCCAGTCGCACTTCAACAGCGGCAGCCCCTACAACAGCAACTTCCGCACCACGCTGCAGAACTTCGCCGCCCTCGGCGTCGACGTGGCCGTCACCGAGCTGGACATCCAGGGCGCCTCGCCCACGACCTACGCCAACGTGACCAACGACTGCCTGGCCGTCGAGCGCTGCCTCGGCATCACCGTCTGGGGTGTGCGCGACAGCGACTCCTGGCGAGCGGAGCACACACCGCTGCTGTTCAACAACGACGGCAGCAAGAAAGCCGCCTACTCCGCCGTCCTCAACGCACTCAATGCCGGCGGCACCACCGAGCCCCCGGCGGGTTCCGGACAGATCAAGGGCGTCGGTTCGAGCCGCTGCCTGGATGTGCCCAACGCCAGCACCAACGACGGCACCCAGCTCCAGCTGTGGGACTGCGGCAGCAGCACCAACCAGCAGTGGGTGGCCACCGACTCGGGTGAGTTCCGGGTATATGGCGACAAATGCCTGGACGCCGCCGGCACGAGCAACGGCAGCAAGGTCCAGATCTACAGCTGCTGGGGCGGCGACAACCAGAAGTGGCGCGTCAACTCCGACGGATCCATCGTCGGCGTCCAGTCCGGCCTCTGCCTCGACGCCGTCGGGACCGGCACCGCCAACGGCACCCAGATCCAGCTCTACTCCTGCTCGAACGGCAGCAACCAGCGTTGGACCCTCACCTGACGGGACCTGCCACAGACGAAGGGGCGAACCGATGACGGCCTGCGGTGCGGTTTCTCCCGCCCCCCAGGAAGACATCGTTGACGGTCCCGGGTCGCCACCGTGAATCCGGGGTCCGCCGAGGCGACGACGGTGGGTAGGACGCTCGGCCTACGCCCCGAGAGGCATCCCCCTCGGTGGTACGGCTGATCAGCACCTCCCACCCTCGTGGTCCTGGCCCGGCCGAGGGGATGGCACGGGCGACAAGTCCTGCCAGTTCGCGGGTGGCGCACACAACTTCGCCGCCCACCTCATCCGGCGGGGACGCCGAAAACGCCTTCGCCCCTGTCCGAGCAGGACAGGGGCGAAGGCACCTTTGTGCCGCGATCGTGAGCGGGGTCTCCATCCGCTCCCAGGCTCCGAGACGGCCTTGGGCGAATCCGGCTGCAGGTGGGCGTAGCGCTGGGTGGTCCGGGAGCTTTCGTGGCCGAGGAAGTGCTGGACCCCGTAGAGCGAAGCTCCTTCTGGACCAGCCATGAGGCGCAGGTTCGGCGTATGGAATGGGGCGGTGGTGCGGGACCAGCTGCTGCTCGCCGTCGTCATCGAAGGAGGCGGTTAACCGGCGCCGGGCGGCACCGGAGGGGTTGCGACGCCGCGCCTGAGGCGCTCCAACCGGTCTTCTGCGTAATGATTGACGGGAGAGTCATCGCCGCAGCAGACGTGGGCCGGGACCGTTCCGCAGAGCCGGCTCGAAAAGGACGGCAGCCATGCCCACCTCCGTGACGAAGAGACCGGCCGCCGCCGCGCTCGCCGTGCTCACTCTGCTCATCACCGCGGCCTGCGGCAGCTCGGGCGGAGGGACTGCAGGTCCCACGACGGCATCCGCGGCACGCGCCGACGTCCTCGCCGTGAAGATCGACAACGTGGCCGCGGCCCGGCCGCCGACCGGACTGGAGGAGGCCGACATCGTCTACGTGGAGCAGGTGGAGGCAGGTCTCAGCCGCATACTCGCCGTCTACTCCTCCGAAGTGCCGTCCGTCATCGGCCCCGTACGCAGCGCTCGCGAGACGGATCTGGAGCTCCTCCGGCAGTTCGACGAGCCCACGCTCGCGTACTCGGGCGCCCAGTCCGCCCTCCGGCCGTCGATCGCAGCGGCCCCTCTCGACGCGTTGCCGCCGTCGAAGGCACCGCACGCCTACTTCCGCGACGGGGACCGCGCCGCACCGCACAATCTGTACCTGCGCCCGGAAGACGTCCACGCCGCCACCGGGATGGACGCGGCCGAGGACCTGGGGCTCCGCTTCGCTGCGCCGCCCCCGGGCGGCACTCCCGTCAGTGGGCGCACGGTGTCGTACCCGTCGGCACGGTTCACCTTCACCTGGTCCCCGGACGGGGGCCAGTGGCTGGTGAGCATGGACGGCACCCCGGCCCGCGCTGCCTCCGGCGACCGGCTCGGAGCGGCCACGGTGGTCCTGCAGGAAGTGGACGTACAGGATTCGCGCTTCCGCGACCGAGGGGGAAACACCTCGCCCTTCAGCGCGACGGTGGGGTCCGGCTCGGCGGCCGTCCTGCGCGACGGCAGGTCGTACGACGTGGCATGGGAGCGGAACACCGCCGGGTCGGCGACCGGTTTCACCACCGAGGACGGCGAGCCGATGACGTTCGCGACCGGCCAGGTCTGGATCGTGCTCGTCCCGAAGTGACGCGGGGCCGCCGGAGTCCGCACACCCGCCTGTCCGCGCACGGGCATGTCAGCACCTCGCAGTCGCAGCGGCGACCCTTCGGCGTCGTGCGGTGCCCGGCCTCGTACGTGGCCGGGCACCGGCGCCTTGGCCGCGCGGGGAGGCGCTATCGAGCGCAGGAACACCGGGCGCCCGTTCGGCACCGGGGAATGCCGAGGGATACGGGGCGGCCGGCATCGAGGCCCGTCGTTGGAGTGCCCGGGCGGACCATCAGGAGGCGACGATGGAGACCTCGATCGACCGGATCGGTGATCCCTGGGGCAGCCGCGTCCCCCATGGACGGCACGAGAGCTGGTCCGCCCCGGGTGGCTACTGACACCAGCGAATCGGCCGCCGGCCGCGTCCCTCGCTGCGTATCGCGCGTGAGGGTGGCCGGGCCGACGGAGCCACGTACCCATCCGATACGCAGTACTCCGCCACACGGCTCGGGGCGGCAGAGATGCCTCACGGCTTCTGCCGCCCTTCCACCACGGACTCGGAATGAATGGGCCATGAGCTCGGATCAGCTCCTGGCCCTCCGTCACAGAGCGGGCGTGAAGCGGTCCCAGACCCGGTGCCCCGCGAGGAGAGCGGTCACGCCGTCGAGGGTTGCTGACGCGGTCTCACCGCTCACCACGCCTGCCGAGCCCGCCGACAGACCTGCCGCCTCCAGGACACTCGCTCCGTCGCGCCACGCGCCGATGGCCTTGCCGTGGCGGTACGCCTCGGTGACCATCAGCAGCAGTCGGGGGTCCACGCCGGTGGCCGTGACAGCACTGTCGTCAACCTTGGCATCACGGGCACCGTAGGCGTCCGCCGCCGGCCCCGGCGCCCCGGCCAGCAGGATCGCGTCGAACTCGACGGACCGGGCGGTGGTGAAGGTGCGCTGCACGGTGATGGGATCGCTGTCCGGGCCCAGCGTGCCGCCTGCCGGGGCGATGACCAGCGGGACCATCCCGGCGTCGAGAACTGCCCTGCGCACCTGGCGCACGCCGTCCAGGTCGGATGTGCTGTCGGTGACGATGCCGACGATCCGGCCGTCGACCGGCCAGTCCTCACCGAGCTGGGAAAGCGCGGGACTAGGCTCGACCACCGCCGAGGGCAGACTCGCCTTCGGTGCCGGAAGGCCCAGTCCGGCCGCGACCTGCCCACAGAGTTCCGGGTCGATGTTGGCGAGCGCCTTCAGTGCCCGTTCCTTGACGGCCTGATCCCAGCACTTGGCGAGTTCGAAGGTGTAGGCGGCGACGATGTGTTCGCGCTCCGTGGGAGTCATGCTCACCCAGAACAGCCGGGGCTGACTGAAGTGGTCGTCGAAGGAGGCCGCCGCGTCACGGATCTTGCCGGTGGCGGGAATCCGGGCGGGTACCTCGATATAGGCCCCGGTGTCCGCACCCGCCAGGAACGGGCAGCCGCCGTCCAGGGAGTTGGGCCGGTACGGTGCGACACCGCGGTGCACCGCGGTCTGGTGCATGCCGTCCCGGAGCATGTCGTTGACGGGCGCGTGCGTGCGGTTGATCGGCAGCTGTCCGAAGTTGGGCCCGCCGAGTCGGCTGATCTGGGTGTCGAGGTAGGAGAAGAGGCGCCCCTGCAGCAGCGGGTCGTCGGTGACGTCGATGCCGGGAACCAGGTGGCCGACGTGGAAGGCTACCTGTTCGGTCTCGGCGAAGAAGTTCGACGGATTGGCGTTGAGGGTCATCAGGCCGATCGGGCGAACGGGGGCCAGCTCCTCGGGGACGATCTTCGTCGGGTCCAGCAGATCGATGCCCTCGAACATCTGGTCCTCGCTGTCCGGGAAGGTCTGCACACCCAGCTCCCACTGGGGGAAGGCACCCGCCTCGATCGCGTCCGCGAGGTCACGGCGGTGGAAGTCAGGGTCCATACCCGCGGTGATCTGCGCTTCTTCCCACACCAGCGAGTGCACACCCAGCTTCGGCTTCCAGTGGAACTTCACCAGCGTGGTCTCCCCCTCGCTGTTGACCAGCCGGAAGGTGTGGACGCCGAAGCCCTCCATCATCCGGTAGGAGCGCGGGATACCGCGGTCCGACATGTTCCACAGTGTGTGGTGGGTCGCCTCGGTGTGGAGGGTGACAAAATCCCAGAAGGTGTCGTGGGCGCTCTGTGCCTGGGGGATCTCTCGGTCCGGATGCGGCTTGCCGGCGTGGATCACGTCGGGGAACTTGATCGCGTCCTGGATGAAGAAGACCGGGATGTTGTTGCCGACCAGGTCGAAGACACCCTCTTCCGTGTAGAACTTCGTCGCGAAGCCCCGGGTGTCCCGGACGGTGTCCGCCGAGCCGCGCGACCCGAGCACGGTGGAGAAGCGGACGAACACGGGAGTTTCGACACCCTCGGCAAGGAAGGCGGCCTTGGTGATCCCCGCAGCGGCGCCATAGCCGCGGAAGACGCCGTGCGCGGCCGCGCCGCGGGCGTGCACCACGCGCTCAGGAATCCGTTCGTGATCGAAGTGGGTGATCTTCTCGCGCAGGTGGTGGTCCTGGAGCAGCACCGGGCCGCGAGGGCCGGCCTTGAGGGAGTGGTCGGTGTCGTACAGGCGCGCACCCTGGGCGGTGGTGAGGTACGCACCGTCCTGGGCCAGGTGGCTCTGCCGGGCGCCGGTGGGCTGGCCGGTCGGGCTGTACGTGTCCGGTCCGTGCTGGTCACTCTTGGGCGGGAGCGGCCCGCGCGCCTTCGTAGGCTCCTCGACCGAGGCCGGTTCCGGCCCCGGGGCCCCCGGGATCTCGTTGCCGGGGCGAACCGCCTCCTGGAGCTTCTCCACGACCTTCTCGGCGGCAGCCGCCATGGGGTTCTTCTCGCTCACTGTCTTCCGATCTGTTGACGGGCAGCGCCACGCGCAGAGGAATCAGCACTCGGGCGAGGCGAACATCGACTGGCCACGGGTACCCCTGGGCCCGTCGGCCGACACATGCACTGGGCCATCCGGCGTCACCACCCGGCCGAGCCGCCGCGGAGAGCCCGTCCAGTACACGCCGAGCATCCGGTGCCGGGGCCCCGCTCGTTCATTCCTGCGAGGCGCGGGGTCGGGCGCGCCACAGGATGGGCTGCCCGCAACAACGCGACACCGTCTGGGCCCTGGGGACGTCACCGGATCGGCCCGTCACCCGACCTGCTGTCCGCGCTCAGGGGATCAGCAGTGTTTTGATCATGCCGTCCTGCTTGTCCTGGAAGGTCTTGTACGCCTGCGGCCCCTCCTCGAGCGGCAGCCTGTGCGTGGCGAACTCGTCCACACCGAGCGGGTCCTCGTCGGTGAGCAGCGGGAGGATGTCGTCGACCCAGCGCTTGACGTTGGCCTGTCCCATCCTGAGCTGGATCTGCTTGTCGAACATGGTCAGCATCGGCAGGGGGTCGGCCGCACCGCCGTACACGCCGGACACCGAGATCGTTCCGCCCCTGCGCACCAAGTCGATCGCTGCCCGGAAGGCGGTCAGACGGTCGAATCCCGCTGTTTCCATGAGCCGCTGCCCCAGGGCGTCGGGCAGCAGCCCCACGGCCCCGTGAGCGGCCTTCGCCACCGGGGCGCCGTGTGCCTCCATGCCGACAGCGTCGATCACCGCGTCGGTGCCTCGTCCATGGGTGAGATCGCGGACGGCGTCGCCGAGATCCTTGCCGTGCCGACGCAGGTCGAGGCACGTCACTCCGTCCGCGGTGGCGCGGGCCAGACGTTCGGGTACGAGGTCGACGCCCACCACCAGCTTGGCCCCCCGGTGCCGGGCGATCCTGGCCGCCATGGCACCGATCGGTCCCAGGCCCAGGACGGTTACCGTCCCGCCGGGCGGAATCGCCGCGTACTCCACTGCCTGCCAGGCGGTCGGCAGTACGTCGGAGAGGTAGACGAACCGGTCGTCCGCCGGCCCGTGCGGAACCTTGATCGGCAGGCTGTCGCCGAACGGTACGCGCAGCAACTCCGCCTGGCCACCGGGCACCTGGCCGTACAGTTTCGTGTAGCCGAAGAGGGAGGCGCCCGTGCCGTGTTCACGGACCTGGGTGGTCTCGCATTGGGACTGCAGCCCCCGGTCGCACATGTAACAGTGCCCGCACGAGACGTTGAAGGGGACGACGACCCGGTCCCCGGGGGCGAGCGACGTCACCTGGGCGCCGACCTCCTCCACAATGCCCATGGGCTCGTGGCCGAGGATGTCTCCCGGGTCGAGATAGGGGCCGAGGAGCTCGTAGAGATGCAGGTCCGAGCCACAGATGCCGGTGGACGTGATCCTGACGATGATGTCCGTCGGCTCCTCGATCCGCGGATCCGGGACGGTCTCCACCCGGACGTCCCTCTTTCCCTGCCAGGTCAGTGCGCGCATGAGGCGACCTTTCGATAGGTAATGCGGAGATTCGAGCGCCGACGGTCCGGCCTGCCGCGTCGGCACGTTCCGTGATCTACTTTTTCTCCTTCCCGGGACCGAGTTCCCCATAACGGTCTCCCGAGGCGAGATCGCATGGGTCGAGCCCCTGCTTTCGACCCAGTTCCGTACTCCGCCGCCGCCACACTCCCCTGCCCGCCGTGAGCCCTCCATCACCTTTTTTCGCGGCTCCGCGATGGGGCCTCCCGATAGGGGGCTTGGGGATCGGCTCACCCGAGCCGGAAAGGGGCTCTCCGTGACGCCGACGCCGGTAGCAGTGGCCGTGGCACGGCTGTTCGGAAGGGCGCCGGCCAGGCGTCAGCCCTCCGAATTCCCGGCATCGTGCGGCCGGGCGGCCGGCCCGGCGTGGGGCATGCGGACCCCCGTGCCCACCCATCCCCTGCTCCTTGTCCGACTCGGGGCCGGCCTTGTCCATTTCCTTCGACTCGGGCGAGCCGCGTTGAAGGAGCCAGACGGTGGCGAAGGTGGACAGGAAGAAATGCAGGCACTCCGACTGCCAGTTCTCCGTCACGTCCACGGCGAAGTCGGGTGACGTCAGGTGATCGAGGAATCCGACTCGCACGAGTCCGTCGGTGACGAGTTTATTGTTGAATTCCGCGCGGCCCGCGATCGCCTGTCCGGCAGGAGCGAGGAGGAAGGCGGCTCCGAAGCCCAGACTGTTTCCGGTGTCGCGTACGAACCGGCGCGTACCGCGCTCAGCTGCTTCACGGTGCTCCGGGCGAGGACTGCGGCAGCGCAGCCCGCATTCCGGAAGTGACAAGCGTGGAGTTCCGGGTGCGCACAGAGGCGTCCGGGGACACGCGGTCCCCGCTGAGCGGACGATGACCACCCTGTGCCGTCCGCCAACGGCCCTCACCGTCGTGCGCGCAACCCGCGCAGCCGTGATCCTGGCGGAGTCGGGCACGCGAACGGCGGCCCGCGAGCGGCTCGCGGCTGCTGTCGGCGAGCGGAGGGAGAGTCACCATGGCGAAGAAGAAGAGGAAACTCACCAAGGGTGACGACGTGAAGTGGCAGAGCCACGGCCAAGAGGTCAAAGGATCTGTCACCCGGAGGATCGATGAGCGGACCGAGACCGCGGGCCGGACCGTGGACGCCTCGAAGGACGAGCCGCAGTACGAGGTGCGGAGCGACAAGACGGGCAAGAACGCCGTTCACAAGCCGGAGTCACTGCACAAGAAGGACGGCTCATGAGCGGCGGGCAGAGCGAGGATCGTCAGGAAACGCTCGACCGCTTCAGCGAGGCGGTCAACATGACCGCCGGCGAGCTGGAGAAGTGGCTCGACACCGACCGGTCCCGCGACGTGGGGCAGAAGGACGGCGGCGGGGAGTCCACGGGTCACGCCTCCGGCCGCCGAATCATAGAGCTGCTGCGCACCCGGAAGGACGACCTCAGTGACAGCGACCTCGCCCACATGCGTAAGGTCACCGGCTATGTGCGCCGGCACGTCGCGCAGCGTCCCGACGGCGATGTCAGCGACAGCCACTGGCGGTACTCACTGATGAACTGGGGCCACGACCCCGAGAAGTAGGCAGTTCCTGGGCGGGCCCGGTGTTTCCACTCACCAGGACGTCGGCGCTCCGCAGCACGCCGGCCAGCACGCGCGGCTCGGTACGCCCGCCGAGATCGACGGCGACGAGTACCGTGTCCTGCTGTGATCCCGCCGGGGGAACCCTGACACTGGCCCGATGGATCCGGTCACCGTCGGGGTGGAAGAAGAATATCTGTTGCTCGACTCGCTGACCGGGCTGCCAGTCGCTGCGGGGGAACAGGTGAGAGCTGCCGCGGGAATGGCCGCGATCGCCGGTGATGGTGAAGTGCAGCCGGAGCTCTTGCAGGCGCAGGTGGAAGTGGCCACGCCCGTGTGCGAACAGCTTGAGGAAGTCGGCGGCCATCTGTTGCGCCTCCGGCTCGCCGCCAATGCCGCTGCCGAAGCGTACGGATGTCAGCTCGCCGCGTGCGGGACTCCGCCCCTGAGAGGCGGTACGTCCGCCCCCGTGACCGAGCGGGCGCGTTATCGTGCCCTGCGCTCACAGGCTCCCCAGTTGGTGGCCGAGCAAATGATCAACGGCATGCATGTGCACGTGTCGGTGCCGAGCCGTGAGATCGGCGTGGCCGTCCTGAACCGTCTGCGCCCCTGGCTCCCCGTGCTCATCGCCATGTCAGCGAATTCACCGCTGTGGGACGGTCAGGACACCGGGTTCGCCAGTTGGCGCACAGTGGTCTTCGACCGGTGGCCCGTCAGTGGACCGCCTCCCGCCTTCGAGGACGCGGCGGACGAAGCCAGACGAATCGAAACACTCCTGCACAGCGGGATCATCCGGGACACGGGACAGCTGTACTGGCAGGCCCGGCTCTCCGACCGCTATCCGACCGTCGAAGTCCGCTGCTGCGACGTACAGCTACGAGCCGATGAGGCGGTCATGTTCGCCGGCATCGTACGTGCGCTGGTGACTACCGCCATCCATGAAACCGCAGCGCAGACGCCCACTGCCCGCTACCTCTTCGAAGTACTTCAGGCGGCAACATGGCAGGCTGCGCGGCACGGGCTCGGCGGACATCTGATCACTGCCACGGGTACACGCGTCAGCGCCGGTGACGCGGTCGCCGAGCTCATGGAGCACATCACGCCCGTACTGGAGGCAACGGGTGAGATCCGGCAAGTTGCCGCGCTCGTACACCGGCTGCTGCGACAGGGGACGCCCGCAGATCGCCAGCGGCGGGCACTGAGGGAAGGGGGCCTCAAGGCCGTCAACGAGCTGATTGTCGCCGATACCACCGCCACCTGATCCACCGGCCCGGATCAACCGGCGAGAGCCACCCGCTATCGCGACAGGTGTTCGGGGAGGCGGAGGAAGCCCGGGGTCGGCGGCCGCTCCGGCCGCGCGTCGAACGTCATCACCACGGCGTCACCGATCCGCACCTCGGCATGCCCGATGCTTCCGTCCCTGCCGGCCAGGCACGTGAGCCTCTCGGCGCCGAACGCCCTCTTCATGAAGTCGATGAGTCGCACCGTGTGACGGGAGATGATCCTCGGCGTCTCAGCGTGATAGCCCTGGGGAACCGGCTCGACGAGCATCTGGCTGCCTCCTGGAGTGCGAATGCCTCGACGAGGTGACGACGCTGGACGCCTCCTAGGTCAGTCGATGTCCTAGATGCCCTCGACGGATTCTCCGGCAGGCCCTGTCGGCCCGGTCCCTGATGTCGACAGCGCACGCACGGGTCAGTCAGCGGGAGTCGGGATCAGAGGGGCCGGTGTCCCCCATGCCCCTGCGATCCTGGTCCGTCCACTTTCTCGTGTCCCGGGGTGCGACATACGGCTCCTCCAGATGCGGATGCCCCCCGAGCACGGCCCGCTCACGGGCCAGCTCCGCATCGAACTCGAGACCGAGCAGGATCGCCAGGTTCGTGATCCACAGCCAGACCAAGAAGATGATCACGCCGGCCAACGCACCGTAGGTCTTGTTGTACGACCCGAAATTGGCCACGTAGAAGGCGAAGGCCGCCGACGCGACCATCCAGATCACCAGAGCGAGCAAGCTGCCCAGCGTCACGAACTTGAAGCCTCGCCCCTTCGCGTTCGGCGCCGCCCAGTAGAGGATCGCCAGGAGGATGGTCACCAGCACCACCAGGACGGGCCATTTCGCGATCGACCACACGGTCATGGCCGTGTCGCCGATGCCGAGTGCCGTACCGAGCCGACGGGCGAGGTCACCCGAAAGAACGACGATCAGCGCACTGACGCAGGCCAGCACCATCAGCGCCAAGGTCAGGCCGACCCGGATCGGGAGCACCTTCCAGGCCGGCCGCCCCTCGGGCATGTCGTACACGGCGTTGGAGGTCCGGATGAACGCTGCCACGTAGCCGGAAGCCGACCACAGTGCGGCCAGCAGTCCCACGATCGCGATGACCCACCCGGTCCCGCTGCTGGACTGCAACTGGGTCACCGCGTTCTTGAGAACATCACGCGCGGCACCGGGAGCCAGCTTCTGGATGTTGTCCAGCACGGTCTGGGTGGTCGACTTCCCCGCGATACCGAGCAGGGAGACAAGAACCAGCAGAGCCGGGAACAGAGCGAGGATTCCGTAATAGGTCAGAGCGGCCGCCCGATCCGTGAGTTCGTCCCGCTTGAACTCCTTGAGCGTGCGCCCCAGCACTGCCCCCCACGACGCCTTGCCGACCTTCGTGGGAGTGTCCGGTGCGGCATGCTCCACTTCCGGGTCCGGGCCGGCGCCCGACCGGCCCTCCTGCGGCCCGGTGCTGCCCTGGCTGTTCTGTTCGTTCGACATACGGATCAGCCAATCCCAGGTGCCCCTGTGGCGCGACTGCACAGCCGCTCCAGGCGTCCGGGCGGATGAGCGGCCCTTCTCCGGGCGTCGGCCGGGCCGATCCGCGCGGGTGAGGAACGCGGCCTTCCGCGAGTGCGTGGCCGTGGTCCGAGCCGAAAACAACGGGTCGGGCAGCCGAAAGGAGGAGTGGTGAACACGGCCGACGGCCCTCGGTTTAGCCGCCGACGAGAGAATCGTCCTGGGGACGCGCGCCGGGCAGCTGGTGGCGGCCGGCGATCAGAGCGGCGTCGATGTCCTGGGTACCAGTGGCCACACAGAGCGTGTAGGCGATGTCGTCCATCCGCTGCTGCGCCGCCGTGTCACCGTTCTGCGCCTGCAGGATGCGCAGGGTTTCGTACTGTTCGATAAGGTTCCGCAGCACCGCGGGGTGGGCCATCAGCACCTCAGGCTCCTTCTGATCGTCTCTCACGGACCGTTCGCGGGCACGTCTGCCCCGGGTCCTCGTCTTCATACAGCCCGTTTCCGTACACGGACAGGATTCCCGAGGTGGACGGTCCGGCGGCTCGGTGACGCCCCACTCGCCCGTGGTATCCGCACGGCTGAGCTCCGGTGACAGGGCTGTTCGGCGGCGGCGCCGGTCCCCGGAGGGCAGATGGGACCCCGCCTGCGGCCCCATGCGCGGCATTGCGCCGTCCGCCGCCCAGGAAGCGCCGGTCCATCGGGTTGACCCAGCAGGGGACACCCTCAGTCGGCACCACGTGATCAGCGAACTCGGACATCGCCACTCCTCCGCGGTCACTCCTACACCGGCCCGGCCTGAGGTGGCAGTCGCGACGCGGACGGAGAACCCGATGTGCCCACGACGCGCCCGCAGAACCGGCAGGCATCCGTCATGTGGCCGGGCGACCGGTATAGCGTCTGCGGCAGCTGTCATGGTTCCGGAGTGCGGGGCCCGTCAACGTGTGCACGGGTGCTGTCGCTTTCCTGTTGGGGCCAGGGCGGCTACTTCCGGCTCGCGCACCTGCGGAGCTGACCCCGAATCTCGTTGGAGGACACAAGATGGCCAGCGGAACCGTGAAGTGGTTCAACGCGGAGAAGGGCTTCGGCTTCATCGAGCAGGACGGCGGCGGCCCCGACGTCTTCGCCCATTACTCCAACATCGCCGCCCAGGGCTTCCGCGAGCTCCAGGAGGGCCAGAAGGTCAATTTCGACGTCACTCAGGGACCGAAGGGCCCTCAGGCGGAGAACATCACCCCTGCTTGAGCACAGAACCCGGCCGTCGTCCCACAGTGCCAGTGGCGTGTGAGCGGTTGAGCCCTGTCGGGTGTGACCGGCCAGCAGCCTGACCGGACGGGCACGCTCCCAGCCCTACCGAGGACAAGCCCGCCGCACGAGCGCTCGCGCGGCGGGCTTCGTGCGTCATGGCGAGCGGGCGCCGGTCATGTCGCCAGGGCAGGCATCGCTCGGCCTCACGCCCGCTGCGTGCGTGTTGCGGGGCCCTCGGGGCACCCGCTGTGGAACGGTGGTCTGCCCCGGACTCAACCACACGGATGGAAGGTATCTCGCTCATGGGACACGGCGGGGTGATCGAGGAACTCACCACCGACCACCGGGAGGTCGAAGAACTCTTCGCGAAGGTCGAGGTGCAGCGGGTCGGTGACCAGCAGCGCCGCAAGCCGGCCGATGAACTGACGATCGAGCTGGTGCGTCACTCCGTGGCCGAGGGGATGCACCTCTACCCGGCGGTGCGCGAACACGGGGAGGGCCTGCCCGCGGACCACCCGCGGTTCGACGACCTGGTGGCAAGGCTGAAGCTCGAAGTGAGCGAGCACGTACGCGACGAGGAGGACCGGCTCTTCCCCATGCTCGCCGCCGCCTGTACCCCCCAGGACCTGGACCAACTGGGCGACAGGATCCGCGCAGCCAAGATGACGGCGCCGACCCGCCCGCACCCCTCGGCACCCGACACCCCGCCCGGCAACAAGCTGCTGGGGCCTGGCGCAGGGCTCGTGGACCGGGCACGAGCCCTGCCCACCGGCCGCGGCAGGGGCTGAAGGCCCGCCGGGCAGAGGCAGGAAGGGAAGGAAGCGCGCATGGAGAACAACCCGGGCAAGCGGGTGGTGGTCACCGGGGCGACCGGCAACGTGGGGACCAGCGTGGTCGATGCCTTGGCCAGGGACCCCGACGTCGCCTCGGTTCTCGCGCTGGCCCGCAGAAGGCCCGCGGTGGAGATCGCGAAGGTGGAGTGGGGCACCATCGACCTGTCGCGGGCCGACAGCGAGGATCAGCTCACCCATCTCCTGCGTGGCGCCGACGCTGTGGTCCACCTGGCGTGGCGCTTCCAGCCCACCCATGACCCGCTGGTGACGTGGCAGAGCAATGTCCTGGGCTCCCAGCGGGTCTTCGACGCCCTGGCGCGCAGCGAGGTGCCCGCCCTCGTACACGCCTCGTCCGTGGGTGCCTACTCCCCCGGTCCCAAGCACGAACCCGGGGTCGACGAGGCTGGCCCACGGACGGCTGGCCGGACGCGGCGTACTGCCGGGAGAAGGCATACCTGGAACGGGTGCTCGACACGTTCGAACTGCGGCACCCGCAGATCCGCGTGGTCCGGATGCGTCCGGGGTTCCTCTTCAAGGAGACGGCCGCGCCCGAACAGCGACGGATCTTCGCAGGCCGTTTCGTCCCGGGAAACCTTCTGCGCCCCGACCTGCTGCCCTTCGTGCCCGATCTCGAAGGGCTGCGCTTCCAGGTGTTGCACACCGACGACGCCGCCGAGGCCTACCGACTGGCTGTTCTGCGCGACGTACGCGGCCCCTTCAACCTGGCGGCGAGCCCGGTCATCGACGCGCGCGCACTGGCGGGCATGCTCGGCGCGCGGATCGTACGGATGCCCAGGGCACTGGTGCGGACGGCGCTCGCAGGTGCCTGGCGGGCCCATGCGGTGCCGGCCTCCCCGCACCTGTTCGACGCTGTGCTGAGGCTGCCCGTTCTCGACTCCGGCCGGGCCCGCGACCTGCTGGGGTGGCAGCCCGTGCACACCGCGGAAGACGCGCTGAACGCCTTTCTGCGAGGCGTGCGCAAAGGCGCGGGTGAAGACACCGCGCCGCTGGCCGGCCGAAAGATCGGCTGACTGGTGCAGCGACGCGCCGCGGATGCCGGTGCGCGAAGGTGCAGCGGCTCAAAAGCTTCCGCATCCCTGCCGACGACGCGACGTGTCGCGCCACATCTGTTCGACGACGTAGGAGGGCTCAGCCATGGCGAGCAGTGAAGGACCGCAGGACCCGAACGAGCTTTATCCCCGCCCCGACTTCCCCCAGCAGGACCAAGCACATCCCGGTTGGACCGGCCCCATGGACCCGCCACCGGACCATGGTGAGGATTCCTACAGCGGGTCAGGGCTGCTCGTCGGCCGCAAGACAGTGATCACCGGCGGTGATTCGGGCATCGGCCGTGCGGTCGCGCTGGCTTTCGCGCGGGAGGGTGCCGATGTGCTGTTCACCCACCTCCCCGAGGAGGAACAGGACGCCCAGCAGACCGTCCGCCTGGTGGAGCAGGCGGGCCGCAAGGCGGTGCCCGCCCTCTGCGACATCCGGGACGAGAAGCAGTGCCGCTCGCTCATCGAACGGGCCGTATCCGAGTTCGGCCGCATCGACGTCCTCGTCAACAACGCGGCGTACCAGATGTCCCAGCCCGACGGGATCTCCGCCATCTCCACCGAGCAGTTCGACCGCGTGGTGCACACCAACCTGTACGGGATGTTCTGGCTGTGCAAGACCGCCCTGCCCCACATCCCGGCAGGGGGCTCGATCATCAACACCACGTCGGTACAGGCGTACAAGCCGAGCCCTCACCTGCTCGACTACGCGATGACCAAGGGGGCGATCGTCACCTTCACCCAGGGGCTGGCCCAGATGCTGGCCCCCGATGGCATCCGCGTCAACGCCGTCGCCCCGGGACCCGTCTGGACACCCCTCATCCCGGCGACGATGCCCGACACCGCCGAGTTCGGGAAGCAGAGCCCGCTGGGCCGCCCCGCGCAGCCCGCGGAGATGGCGCCCGCCTATGTCTTCCTCGCCTCGGCGAACGCCTCGTTCATCACCGGCGAGATCATGAACGCCACCGGCGGCACCCCGCTCCCCTGAGGACAGCGCGCACAAGGTGAGCGCCGAGGCGTTCCAAGGGCAGAACGACATCGGCTTCTCGCCGGCGCCCGGGGCCGTCACGTACCGGGTCGGCGAAGCCATGCGGGGCACCGACCACCAGGATCTGGACGAGACGCCTGAGACCGTCGCCCCGACCACCGAGACTCTCGCTGCGAACGCGTTCCACCTGGCCCGCCTCCTGGCCGGCCCTCCCTGCCCGCTGCCTGACGCCCCCGGTAGCGGGCAGGTCGGTGTTCGACACTTCGGGAGGCACCCGCCGTCGGCCCGAAGGGACGGGTCCACTCGTTCGACTCCGGCATGGAATCGGAGACCGATATCAAATTCGTCACTGCCAAAGGTGGGCCAGGTACGAGAGTTCCAGCGCGGCGCTGTACGGCTGCACATCCTGCATCACGCGGCCGAGGAAGAGATCCACGGCGCGTGGATGCCGGAGGAACTGGCCCGGCACGGCTACCGGGTCAGCCCCGGCACCCTGTATCCCACACTGCACCGGCTGGAGGCCGACGGCCTGCTGGCCTCTGAGCAACAGGTGGTCGACGGCCGTACCCGCCGGGTCCACAGGGCGACCGAGGCCGGGAAGAGGGCGCTGGCCGAGGACCGCAGGGCTCTCAAGGAGCCGGCACGCGAAGGCCTCGTCGACGGAGCGCCCTAGAGCCGGTCAGCGGACTGCGCTCCGGGCGGCCACCATGCGGCGTGCCCCGTAGGCGGCGGCCCCGACGACCAGCACGACGGTGCCCCAGATCACCGAGGCCGCGGGGAGGGCGAAGGCGAGCCCCAGGCAGCCGGCCAGCCCGATGGCGGGGATGATCCGCGCAGGGCGGCCCTCGTCCGGGCCCAGCGTCCAGGCGGATGCGTTGGCGACGGCGTAGTAGGCGAGTACGCCGAAGGAGGAGAAGCCGATCGCCCCGCGTACGTCCGCCGTCGCGGCGAGCACCGCGACCACGGCACCGACCACGAGTTCGGCACGGTGCGGCACCTTGAACTTTGGGTGCACGGCGGCCAGTTGGTGCGGCAGGTGCCGGTCGCGGGCCATCGCGAGGGTGGTGCGGGAGACACCGAGGATCAGCGCGAGCAGCGATCCGAGCGCGGCCACGGCAGCGCCCACGCGCACGACCGGCACCAGCCAGTCGGCGCCCACCGCCCGGACGGCCTCCGACAGCGGAGCTGCGGCACCGGCCAGGCCACCGGGTCCGAGCACCGTCAGAACGGCAACGGCGACGGCAGTGTAGACGACCAGGGTGATGCCGAGCGCGAGCGGGATGGCCCGGGGGATGGTGCGGGCAGGGTCGCGGACCTCCTCGCCGAGCGTGGCGATGCGGGCGTATCCGGCGAATGCGAAGAACAGTAGGCCCGCAGCCTGGAGCACCCCGCCGAAGGTTGCGTCGTCCCCGACACCGAGCCGGGCCCCGTCCGAGGCTGAGGCGGTGAGGGCGGCAATCACCACGGCGGCGAGCACCGCCAGGACCACTGCCACGATCGCCCGGGTCAGCCAGGCCGACTTCCGCACCCCGGTGTAGTTCACCGCGGTCAGCGCCACCACCGCCGCGACCGCGACCGCGTGAGCCTGGCCGGGCCACACGTACGAGCCGACCGTGAGCGCCATCGCCGCGCAGGACGCGGTCTTGCCGACCACGAACGCCCACCCCGCGAGGTAGCCCCAGAAGTCCCCCAGCCGCTCACGGCCGTAGACGTACGTGCCACCCGAAGCCGGGTAGCGGGCAGCCAGCCGGGCGGAGGACGTGGCGTTGCAGTAGGCGACCACGGCGGCGAGCGTCAGTCCGAGGAGCAGCCCGGAGCCGGCCGCACGGGCGGCCGGGGCAAGCGCGGCGAAGATCCCGGCGCCGATCATCGACCCCAGGCCGATCACCACGGCGTCGGACACCCCCAGCCTGCGGTGCAGTTCGTCCGGTGCCCCAGCCGCGATCGTCGGCTTGCTCACGGCTCACTCCTCGGCGGCCCGGCCGCAGTCCCTGCGGAATCCGATATCGGAAGACGATACGTGAACCGTCGGACGACCGTTCCAGGCGGGCCATGGCGGCGTACACACGAACGTGCGCCTTGTCCTCAGCGCATTGCCCGCCTGTGGAGCCGCGTCGCGCATCCTGCGTACGCACTGTCAGTGGGAGCCTTTACCTTCGCCTTATGCGAAATGCCAAGATTCTCGTCGGCCTGGTTGTGGCCGGTCTGTTCACCGCCGGATGCGGCGCATCCGATGCCGTGGACAGCGCCGGTGGCGCCGCACAGAAGGCCCTGCCCGTCGCCGTCGACGGCCCCCAGCCGGGCGTTGTCCCCCAGCGCGAGGCCGGCGAGAAACTCAAGATCACCCCACTCCCCGCCATGGATGCGCCCTTCGTCGAGAAGGTGGAGCACAACCTGCGTCAGGCTGTCCTCCGCTCCGCCCGAGTGCCGGGCGAGACCAGCGCCAAGTGCACCGGCGGGGTGGACGAGAAAGCCGGCGCGGTCAGCCGGTGCGTCGCCACGTACGAGGGGGTGGACGTTCCCTACGAGGTGAAGATCAGCGACTCCGCCAAGGAGGGCAGCTCCCTCATCTTCTTCGAAACCACGCCGAAGATGGGCCTGTTGGTAGCGAAGACGGTCTACGACTCGCTGAACGAGCAGTACGGTTCCGAGTCGGGTCGCACCGATGCGAGCAAGCTGGCGTGCGAGTCGATGCCCGTCGCGAAGGCCGTGCCCCTGGGCAAGGACACGGGCTACACCTGCCAGTACTGGAGCGAGTTCGCCAACCAGGGCGAGCCCGGCTACGCGACCCTGCGGCTCACCATGGGCGCCGAGGGCTACGGGCTCGGCTTCGAGACCGTCGAGTAGCCACCTGGATCGCCCCCGCCGTCGGTGCGGGCTCCGAAGGGGTGGTTGACGGGCCCGCGCCCCGGGCGTGGGCGCCCGGGGCGCGGGGTGGTGCGGTCGGTGGGGCGGGTCAGCCGAGCGGGTTGGTGGTGTCGCGCAGGGTGGCCAGGGCCGGGGCGTACATGCGGGCCTTGATGGTGCCCAGGGTGTCGCCGGCCTTGTTCACCTGCGCCTGGGCGATCTCGATCGCGGTGGAGCGCACGGCGTCCTCGGTGACCGCCTGGTCGACGATGCCGGCCGCCGCGGCGTCGGCGCCGCCGTAACGACGGGCGGTGAGCATGGCCTCGTGCGCGGTCTGCGGGGCGAGACGAGACTGGATGAGCGCGGCCATGCCGGGAGGAGAACCAGCGGGCCGCTCGTTCTCCACGGTCGTTCCGGCGACATCAGCGTGGCGCTGCGGAGCGCGCTCCTCGGCCTCGCATTCCTGCCCTGTCCGGACGTCGCCGACCTGGCTGGGGGACACGGCTCGCATCAAGTTGGCCGCGCGGCCCCGGATGTGGATGGTGGACGGCCCCGGGTTCCGGTGAGACAAGATGCCCTAGCCCGGGTGGCCAGGCAGTACTCCGACACCCTGGCGAGGACGGGAACTGCCGGATGGGGGCCCGTGCCCACGCGGCGTCCGACACCGCAAGGGCACCGACCCCCTGCCCGGCGGCCGGGGCCGGCCGGAGGCAGCGGGCCGGAGGGCCCGCTGCCTGATTGAACTTCAGCTGACGGCGACGACCCGCTGAACAGCCAGGCTCCGCGAGGACCGGCCCGCGTGGACGGTGTAGGAGCCGGGGGTGAGCTTCCACGCGCCGGCGGTCCACACCGAGAGGTCGCGGGCGCTGACGACGAAGGTGAGGCGGGTGCTCGCACGTGGGGCGAGCGTGACCTTGCGGAAGCCGATCAGACGCCGGGGCTCGGCCTGCGCGCCGGGGGGCAGGGCCGCGTAGAGCTGCACGACTTCGGTGCCTTCGCGGGTCCCGGCATTGGTGAGGGTGACGGCGGCGGTCAGCGTCCTGCTGCCCGTGTCGTAGGACGTTTCCAGGGAGCCGAGGCCGAAGGTGGTGTAGGAGAGGCCGTGGCCGAAGGGGAAGAGCGGGCTCTGGTTCTTCGCGTCGTAGTAGCGGTAGCCGACCAGGTGGCCTTCGCCGTGGGAGACGGTGGGGCCGTTGCCGGGGTAGGTGGCGGGTGTCGCGCCCGGTCCCTGGGACTCGGAGACGGGGAAGGTGACCGGTAGACGGCCTGAGGGGTCGGCGTCCCCGAAGAGGATGGCTGCCAGCGCGGTTCCGGTGGCGCGCCCGGCGTACCAGAGCTGGACGACCGCTTCGACGTCGTTGATCCACGGCATGGCGACCGGACCGTCCGTGTTCAGGACGACGATGGTGCGGGGGTTGGCTGCCGCGACGTCGGCGATGAGCTTGTTCTGGTCTCCCGGCAGGTCGAGGGAGCCGTGGTCCATGTCCTCGCCCGCGACGCGGTTGACCACGACGACCGCGGCGTCGCTGGTCCGTGCTGCGGCGACCGCGTCCGGTATGAGGGACTTCGGCTGCCAGCCGAGGGTGAGCCCGCTGGTGCCGGTGTCGGCGGTGCTGTTGGTGTATTCGACGCTGATGCTCACCGTCTGTCCGGCTGTGAGGTCGGTGGTGCCTTGGAGCGGGTAGTCGTACGGTCCGAGGAAGAACTGGCGGCTGTGACGCGTGCCGGAGATGACCGTCCTGCCGTCGATGACGAGCTTGGTGGTCCCTGCGGGCAGCAGCGAGAAGCGGTGCAGACCCGTGGTGCTCGGCGTGAGAGTGCCGCTCCAGCGAGCCGACCACACTGCGGGGAGACCCGTCACGGGGGCACCGGTGAAGTCGATGCCTGAGCTGACCTGCGTGGCCACGGGCGTGCCGGACGGCTGGGCGCCGGCATAGAAGCTGCCGGTCAGCCCTGCCGCACCGGAAGGCGTGCGCAGCACCGTGGCCGGAACAGGGGTGAGGGGGACGTCTCCGACGGATCCCGGTCGGTAGGTGACAGTCGCTCCGGCGCCGGCGCGGTTCCTGATGGCCGCCAGCGGGGTGGTCCAGGTGCCGGGGTTCACATAGGTGGAGCCGGAGACGCCCGTCAGGGCGGTGGTGTCGGCCGGGCCGATCACCGCCAGTGACTTGACGGCGGAGGTCAGTGGGAGCGCTCTGCCGCGGTTGGTGAGCAGGACGGTGGAGTTGACGGCAAGGTTGTGGGCGAGGTCCTGGTGTGCCTTGGTGCTGACGTTCGCGGTGGGCGCCGGTACGGGGTGGTCGAAGAGACCGTTGACGTACATGGTGTTGAGGATGCGCAGCGCCGCGTCGTCCAGGCGGGTGGTGGGGATACTGCCGTCCGTGAGGCCGCCGGCGGGAATCTTGACACCGCCCGGGCCCAGTCCGCCGAGGTCCATGCCTGCCCTGACGGCTCCCACCGGGTCGTCGCCGGCCCAGAAGTCGGGGACGGTGTAGCCCTCGAGGCCGATGACCTTCTTGAGGTCGTCGAACAGGACGGGGCTCTGGGTCGCGAACGTCCCGTTGATCTTGGGGTAGGCCATCATCACCGAGGTGACGGGCACCCTGGCGATGATGCGCTCGAAGGCCGCGTGGTAGATCTCGTGCAGCGCCCGGTCGGAGATCTGTGCGTCGACGAAGAAGCGGTTGACTTCTTGGGTGTACGCGCTGAAGTGCTTGATCGTGGCCACGGCATGCTGTTCCTGGATGCGCTGGGTGAGTGCCGCGCCCAGGGTGCCGGAGAGGAACGGGTCCTCCCCCATGCTCTCCGCCTGCCGACCGAAGTGCCAGGTGCGAGCCGTGTCCACGGTGGGGCCGAGAAGGTTGTTGTAGCCCTTGGCCCGCCCCTCGGTGCCCAGCGCCTGACCGAGCTGCCCGGCAAGGTCTGCGTCGAAGGTCGCGGCCTGTGCGAGGGGGACGGGGAACGCTGTCACGCCGGTCTCCCCGCGCAGGCCGGCCGAGGCGTCCACCATGGTCAGTGCGGGTATGCCGAGAGAGCTCAGGGCCGCGAAGTCGCAGCGGACGAGGGCCTCTTTCTGTGGGGCGGTCATCCTCGCCAGGAGGGCGACGGCCCTGCTGTCGGGGGCGGCCGGTGCGCCGCGGCGGGGCACGGCGGCGGCCGGTGCGATACCGGAGGCCAGGACGGTGAAGGCGGCGGCTGAGAGAAACGTACGACGATTCATGGCGGCTCTTCCATGAGGAATCGGGCAGGACGGTACAGCGCCTCGGCCGGTGAGACGGAGCGGGACGCTGTGTGGTGCGGGTGCGAGGACGGGCACGGCCGCGCTTCGGTACGCACGGCGCAGGCGGCCTACTCCTCCCGGTAGGTCTCGTCGAGGGCGGTGAGGACGCCGTCGATGTCGGTGCGGCCGGAGAACAGTTCCTGGATCTGGACGAAGTGCTCCTGCTGGACCTGCGGGTTGGGCCACAGTTGGTCCATGAAGGGCACGGTGGTGCCGGCCTTCTGGTGTTCGACCAGTTCTCTGAGAACGGGCGCGGCCGTGAAGCGGTCGTTGGGGATCGCGGGCAGGGTGCCGCTGTCCTGGTTGTACAGGTTCTGACCGGTGTCGGACCCGAGGAACTCGGCGAACCTCATGGCCAGCTTCTTGTTGTCACTGTCGGCGTTGACGCCGTAGGCGGCGGACACCGCGCCTGGCATGTGGGTCTGTGCCGCGTTGTTGCTCGCGGGCAGAGCGAACATGCCCAGTTCCAGTCGGGGAGCTGCTGCGGTGATGGCTGAGGAACTGCCGGCCACCTGGATGACGCCCACGGCCCTGCCTTCGGCGACGTCCTCGATGGACGTCTCGTAGCTGGTCCCCAGGGGATCGCTGCTGAAGCAGCCGCGATCGTCGAGCTCGACGTACTTCTCCAACGCCTCCTTCCAGCCGGAGTCGGCGAAGGTGGCCTGGCCGTTGCTCATGGCCGTCGCGAAGTCGGGACGGTCGGCGTAGACGGTGGTGGCGGCCAGGGCGTAGTCGGCGAGCTGGGTGACCCACGGTGTGCTGATGCCCAGCGAGAACAGCACCTTGCCGCCGGCCTCGGCCTTGTCGCACAGCTCCAGCAGCTCCTCCCAGGTCGCGGGTTCGGTGCCTCCGATGTCACGCAGGGCCGTCTTGCCGTAGATCGCGCCGATACCGCTGTAGTTGGTCGGCACGACGTAGGTTCTGCCACCGACCTGGGTCACCCACTTGGTGTCTTCGGGAACATCGCGGACGAAGTCCAGGTCGGAGAGATCGGCGAGACGCCCGGTCGCCTCCAGCGTCCGCAGAGCGGCGGGATTGCCGTAGCCGGGCCAGACGGTGAAGACGTCCGGCCCCGTGCCCGAGGACAGTTGGGCGGGCAAGGAACTCTGCAGCCGGTCGGTGTCGGCATAGGTCACTACGGCCTCCGCCTGGGGGTTCTCCCGCTCGAAGGCCGCCACGACACCCTCCATGGCTGCCCGGTCGGTGATGTTGGCCGTGATCTCCAGAGTTCCGTCGTCAAAGGCCATCGATCCGGGCCCACCGCAAGCACTCAGGCTCATGGCGAGGCTCGTGACCATCGCGGGGACACAGACGCGGCGGAGGTTTCTCATGACAGGCTCCGTGCAGAAAGGGGAAAAGGGGTATGCGGTGCCGACGTGCGGCCGAGGCCGGGCGGGGCGTCCCGGCGGGAGCCCTTTGTGCGATACCTCAGCAGGAGTGCTCAGCTGACGCGGAATACGCTGCGGACCGGCGCGTGCCGCTCGGCGACCGGGACGGCACGGAAGCGGACCGCGCGCCCCTGCCGCAAGCACAGACCAGCAGGACACCGGTAATTCTCGCCCCCCGGATCAACGCGGACATGAAGCCCGACGCCTGTGCCCAGCGACCGGCAGATCACTTCCGCCTCGCGGAGTTCTCGCGAACAGTGCGTGGAAGAAAGGGCGATGAATCTGCACAGCGGCTCTCCCGGTCGAAAGGGGCAGCTTCCCGATGGGCCACCGTGGGCGAGGCCGGCCGAGCGGTCAGGTGCCCGGCCGACCCCAGTTCGAGGAGGTAGAGATATCGATACGAATATGCTCGGGCCAAGCACATTCCACTTCGTTCGGGACAGTCACCGCCACGTCCCGGCTGAATATTCGGTGTCCGGGGACAACCACTCGTGAAGCGTTTCAGCCAACGAAATGGAAACTATTACCTCCCACCCCTTCAGGTCAACCCTGGGGAAACACTTACCTCAATAATCTCAGCCCGAGAACGGACAAAGTCCTGCCGGTTGAAATCGGTTTGAAATTTTCAATTGAAACTCACCGGCACCTTATCGATGCAATGGATGGACACCATCCGCAGCGCGGATGGGGAGGGGTTCGACGAGCCTGGAAAACGCAACGAAGCCCGGCACGCCGAAGTGCGCGCCGGGCTTGCTGAAGCTGACGGGTGAGGGTCGTTCAGACGGCCTTCCCAGCGAATTCCGCCGTGTTCGCGAGTTCCGCCGAGTCGAGGACGTGCTCGCCCGGCCCCAGGGCGATCGGCGCGCAGCCGGGCAGTTCCGCCGTGGCCTCGCACCCCTGCGGTACGACGATGACGGCTGTCAGCCCGGTGGCGGTCAGCTCCCACGACAGGGACGCCGTGCCGTAGGGGGTCTCATGACGGGTGCGGGCCCACGTGATGTCCCCCCCGGGACGCGGACGGAAAACGATCTTCCGGTACCCGGGAGCGGCGGCGGTCATTCCGCCCACCACGCGGTGGAGCCAGTCGGCGACAGCTCCGAGGGCGTAGTGGTTGAACGACGTCATCCCCCCGGGGTTGAGAGTGCCGTCGGGGCGCAGGCTGTCCCAGCGTTCCCAGATCGTCGTGGCGCCCATGGCGACCGTGTACAGCCAGGAGGGGCACCGGGTCTGCAGGAGCAGGCGGTAGGCGACGTCGAGGTGCCCCGTATCGGTGAGGGCGTCGCAGATCAGGGGCGTGCCGACGAAGCCGGTGGCGATGCGGGCGTCGTCCTCGATGACCAGCTGGGCCAGACGGTCACCGGCCGGCTGCCTCTGCGGCGGAGTCAGCAGGTCGAAGGCGAGTGCGACGGCGTAGGCGGTGGGGCTGTCGCTCGTCATGCGGCCCGAGGAGAGGACGAAGCGGCGGCGGAAGGCGTCGGCCACCTCGTCGGCCAGCTCGCCGTATCGCCGCGCATCCGCGTCATCGCCCAACGCGGCAGCCGCCAGGGCGAGATGCCGGGCGGAGTGGGCGAAGTAGGCGGTGGCGACGAGGTAGCGGTCGGTGCGGCCCGCGGCCGGGTCGTCGGGTGGTGCGGCCGGATCGAGCCAGTCCCCCAGCTGGAAGCCCGTGTCCCACAGGCGGGTCGGCCCGGCGAGGTCGTCCACGAGGTCGACCCACGCTCTGGCCATGGGGTGGTGACGGCGCAGGAGGTCCAGGTCGCCGAAGCGCTGGTAGAGCGTCCAGGGCGTGAGCGTGGCCACGTCGCCCCAGGCGGCGCCCGGGTGGATCGGCGTCCACATGGGCTCGCCCGGGATGACGGGTACGTACCAGGGAATCGTTCCGTCGGGGAGTTGCTCCAGGCCGACGTCGGTGAGCCAGGAGTCGAGCATGCCGGAGCAGTCGTACAGGTAGCTCGCGGTGGGGGCGAAGACCTGGATGTCTCCGGTCCAGCCGAGGCGTTCGTCGCGCTGCGGGCAGTCGGTGGGGATGTCGACGAAGTTGCCGCGCATGCTCCACACGACGTTCTCGTGCAGGCGGTTGACCAGCGGGTCGCTGCACTCGAACCAACCGGTGCGACGCATGTCCGTGTGGTGGACCCGGGCGGCCACCATGTCGGCGCTCAGGTCGGCTGCCCAGCCGCTGACTTCGGCGTAGCGGAAGCCGTGCAGGGTGAAGCGTGGTTCCCAGGTGAGCGGGCCCCGGCCGGAGAGGATCAGGGTGTCCTCGGCGTACGCCTCGCGCAACGGCCGGGTGGCCAGTTCGCCTTCTTCCAGGACCTCGGCGTGCCGGAGGGTGACGGCTGTGCCGGCCGGGCCGTCGAGGGTGACGCGGAGACGGCCCACCAGGTTCTGACCGAAGTCGAGCAGATGGCGGTCGTCGCCGGTGCGGGTGATGGTGACCGGTGTGATCTCCTCGGTGCAGCGCACCGGTGGTCCCAGCGGAGCGACGAGGGTGCCCGGTTCCCGGTTGCCGGTACGGACAGGCGTCCAGTCCCCCGCGGCGGTGCCGGACGGGGTGGACCAGCGGGGATCGTGCAGCCGGGCGTCGAACGTCTCCCCCTCGTACAGGCCGCTGGTCAGGACCGGCCCGGGAGCGGCGCTCCAGGTGCCGTCCGTGGCCACCGAGACGGTGGTGCCGTCCTCGTACGTCACCTCGAGCTGGGCGATGAGGGACTGGTCGGTGCCGTAGATGTTACGGGTGCCGCCGTCGAAGCCGTACTTGCCGCGGTACCAGCCGTCACCGAGCCAGGCGCCGATGGTGTTGGCGCCTTCGGTGAGGAGGCCGGTGACGTCGTGGGTGCGGTAGCGAAGGCGGTGCGGGTAGACCGTCCAGCCCGGGGCGAGTGTCTCGTCACCGACCCTGCGCCCGTTGATCTCCGCCTCGTACAGGCCGTGAGCCGTGATGTAGAGGCGGGCGCGGGTGACGGGCCGGTCGAGAGGGAAGTCCTTCCGGACGCGGGCCGGGCGGCGGTCGGCCGCCGGGTCCTCGTCCCAGTCGGCGCCGACCGGTACGGCATGCCAGTCCGCGGCGTCGAGCAGGCCTGCCTCGACCACGCTCGGCTCGCTCCAGTCCGAGGGGGCGTCCCGGTCCGTCGTCCACACGCGGACGCGGACGGCCACGCGTTCCCGGGAGGCCAGCGGGCCACCGGGCCAGGCAACGAGCACCTGGTCAGGGTTCACGACGCGGCCGGTACGGTCGACGCCGCCGCCGCGGGCGAGTTCGAGTTCGTACGCCTCCTGGGAACCGGCACCCGGTGGCAGCAACCACGAGAGCCGGGGTGTGCGGACGCCGATGCCTAGACCGTCCGGCAGATGTTCGAAGGACACCGGGGAGGGCTGAGGGGGGAGCAAGGAAAGCCTTTCGTCACGTGCGCGGGAGCGGGGCGAGCGGGTGTCAGGGGCAGCGCTCAGCCCTTGACCGCTCCCGAGGTAAGGCCCTTCATGACCTTCTGGTTGAGGAAGAGATAGATCAGGAGGGTGCCGAAGACGTTGATGCAGATGGCGGCGAACAGCGGACCGTATTGGGTGGCGCCGAAGTCACCGGTGAAGTTGAGCAGGCCCACCTGGATGGTCCGCAGGTCCTGGTCGTTGGTGAAGGTCAGCGCGATGAGCAGGTCGTTCCAGATGAAGAAGAACTGCACCAGGCCGACGGTCAGCAGTGCGTTACGCACCAGGGGCACGCTGATGGTCCAGAAGGCGCGCAGGATGCCGGCACCGTCGATGGTGGCCGCCTCGAACAGTTCACGCGGGACGGTCCGGTAGTACGTGGCCATCATGAAGACGGTCAGGGGCAGGCCCGTGCCGGTGTAGGTGAGGATCAGCGGCCACAGGGTGCCGGACAGACCGGTCTGGAAGTACACGGTGAACAGGGGCAGGAGGATCATCTGCGGGGGGACCATCATGCCCGCGAGGAAGACCAGCAGGGTGAGGCTGCGGCCCTTCCACACCATGATCTGCAGGGCGAAGCCCGCGGCTGTGCCGAGGAGCAGCATGAGTGCGAGGGCGGGCAGGACGGCGAGCAGGCTGTTCTGGACGTACAGACCCAGGTGACCGGTGGTCCATGCCTCGGAGTAGTTGCCCCACTCCCACGTCGTCGGCAGGCTCCAGGTCGAATTGTTCAGGTAGTCGTCGTTGGACTTCAGGGACGTCAGGAACATCCAGATCAGCGGGTAGATCTCGACGACCAGCAGCAGGGCGACGACGACCTTCACCCACGGCCGGCGCGGCGCCCGGGCCCTGCGGGCCGGCCCGGCGCTCCCGGTCGGCCCGCGGCCCCGGCGGCCCGCGGACGTCTTCACAGGTATGTCGATGGCCATGGCGTTCAGCCCTCCGTGATGTCGCGCCGCGAGACGCGGTAGACGGCCAGGCTCACCATCAGGCACACGACGGTCAGCAGCAGGGCGATGGTGCTGCCGTAGCCGTAGTCGCTGTAGGTGAACGACGTCTGGAACATGTACAAGGTCAAAGGCGTGGTGCCGTTACCGGGACCACCGTTGGTGAGGGCGACGACGGAATCGAACACCTTCAGGGTGCCGTTGATGCTGAAGATCAGTGACGACATCAGCACCGGCAGGGACAGCGGCAGCACGATGTGCCGGATCAGCCGTAGCCCCGAAGCTCCGTCGAGGCGGGCGGATTCCAGGACCTCATCGGGAATGTCCACCAGACCCGCGAAGAGCAGGACGGCGTAGAAGCCCATGGAGCGCCAGATGTCCATGACGATCAGAACCCAGAACGCGCTTCCGGCACTGCCGAAGAAGTCTATGGAATCGATCCCGACCGCATTGAGCAGCGAATTGACCGGTCCTGTCTGCGGAGCGACCTGGAAGAACTTCTGGAAGAGCAGCCCCACCGCGACCGTGGGCAGCACGACCGGGAAGAAGGCCAGTGTGCGGATCAGTGCGGAGGACTTCTTCAGGAAGAAGACGTACAGCAGGGCCAGCGCGTAGCCGGCGGCCACCTGTCCGACCGTGACGAGCGCCGCGTACTTGAGGGTGAACCAGAGGGCGTCGTGGACAGCCGGATCGTCCAGCAGGCGGGAGAAGTTGGCGACCCCGTTGCCGGTGAAGCCGTCGATGGTGTTGCCCTTGGTGAACGAGTACCCGAGCGACCACACGATGGGGACCAGCATGATCAAGGAATAGACGAGAAGGGCGGGACCGAGCAGGATCGCGATGGCCCTGCGGTCACCGAGTACGCGGTGCATGGATGGTGTCCACTTCGTTTCCGTTGGAGAAGCCTGCCGGAACGCGACCGGGGGCGGCCCACGCGAATCGCGCGGGGAGGCCGGTGGGCCGCCCCCGGCCGGTCACTTGGCGGCCAGCGCGTCCTGGACGGTCTTCATGAACTGCTGCGGGCTCATGCTGCCGCCGACCAGTCCGGCGGCGTTGGTCTGGCTGACGGTGGTGGCCTTGGTGCTGAACAGGGCCTCGAACCACAGCACGTTCTGCTTCGAGGCGCCGATGGTGTCGCGGACCTGCGTCGTGACCTCGTTGGCGTCCTCGACCTCGGTGTTCACCTTGAAGCCCGAGATGGAGCCGTGGTCCTTGAGGGCCGTGCTGCCGTAGTTCTCGGCGATGCAGGACACCCAGTCGCCGGTCTTCTTGTCGAAGGACTTCGCACCCAGGGTGATGCCGAGGCCGACGTTGGAGGGGTACTGGTCGATGGAACCCTTGCCGCCCGCTACCGCCGGGAAGGGCATGAAGCCGACGTTCTCCGCGCCGACCTTGTTCTGCTCGGCGTCGGAGATGTTCGCCAGTGCCCAGCTGCCCATGTAGAACATGCCGGCCTTGCCGTTGAGGAACTGGTTCATGGCGGTGTCGTAGTCGATGGATCCGACGCCCTTGCCGAAGTAGCCCTTCTCCCCCAGGGCGGCGATCTCCTCGGCCGCCTTCACGTACTCGGGGTCGGTCAGCTTCGCCTTGCCGTCGGCCACTTCCTGGAGGGCGTCGGGGCCCAGACTGCGGTACAGGTAGGTGCTCAGCAGGCGGGTGATGGGCCATCCCTGCTGACCGGACGCGGAGAAGGGCTGGATCTTCTCGGCGTCCAGCTTCGCCGCGGCGTCCGCCAGTTCGTCCCAGGTGCCCGGCACGGCTATGCCGTTCTCCTGGAAGAGCTTCTTGTTGTAGAAGATGCCCTCGATGTTGTACTCGTACGGGAGCACCTCGAGCTTGTCGCCGTAGAGGGCCTTGATCGTGGAGACGGCGGCCGGCTCCAGCTGGTCGAGGACCCCGAGGGACGTGAGCTCCTTCTCCAGGTCGACGACCTTGCCGGACTTCGCCAACTGCTGGGTGAGGGCGGGGGCGTTGCCCGCGGCGAACTGCACCGGCAGGGCGTCCTGCCCGGCCAGCAGCTGCAGTTTCTGGTCGAGACTCGCCTGCGGGACGGTCTCCACCTTCAGCGGCAGGGAGTCGTTCGCCGTCTTGCACGCGCCCTTGGACATGGTGGTCAGGGCGGTCTTCACGGTGGTGTTCTCGGTGACGCTCAGATAGCTGAACTCTTCGGGAGCGGCCGAGGAGCCGGAGCCGCTACCGCCGCAGGCGGTGGTGAGCAGCGCCAGTGAGGCGGTGCCGGCCGTGAACAGGCTCAGACGCGCACGACGGACGCGGGGCATGCGAAGGGACACGGAGACTCCCGGAGGTCTTTGAGAGAGGGGCGAGGAACGGCGAGCGGCGCTGAGGAAGGGAAAGAGCCAACCGCGCAGAAGCTGTGTGTAACGTTCTCCACCACGAAGTGGGCAACACCTTGCACCGCTCGCAGGGATCCGTCAAGACACAGAGCTGTAACACCAAGGCGTGAACCAGTAGCCTTGCGGACATCCAGCGGTCACTATGTAGACCGTTACACCCACACCTACGAAATTGGGAGTGCTGACGATGGCCGGGCCTGCCGCACCCAAGCAGAACAAACGCGTGACCATCACCGACGTCGCCCGGCACGCGGGCGTGTCCGTCGCCGCGGTCTCCAAGGTGCTGCGGAACGCCTACGGCGTCAGCCCGGGCATGCGGGAGAAAGTGCGGGCGGCCATCGAGGAACTCGACTACCGCCCGCAGGCGGCGGCACGCGGGATGCGGGGCCGGACATACACGATCGGGGTGCTCCTGGACAACGTCCGCAACGCGTTCTTCGCGGACATCCTCGACGGCATCCAGGAGGAGCTGCGCCACGGCGAGTACACCGTGCTGATCGGCGCGGCCGGCTTCGACCCGGGCGAACAGGCGAAGACCATACGTTCCATGGTCGACCGACAGATGGACGGCCTGATCCTCATCGCTCCGGGGACCTCGCGCGCCGAGGTACTGGCCACGGCGGCGGCCACCCCGACCGTCGTCATCGGCCACCACGACGGCACCGACGCCCATGACTCGGTGGTCGACGCCGACGACGCCGGCGCGGGGCTGGTGGTGGACCACCTGGTGGCGCTCGGCCACCAGGGCATCACTCTGGTGTCGGCCCCCGGTACCAGGTCCAATCAGTGGAAGCGCACCCCGGAAATCGTCCTGGCCACCGGCTACCGCGCCGCCATGGAACGCCACGGCCTCACCGAGCACGCGCGGGTCCACCACGCCGCGTACTCCGACGACGGCGGTTTCAAGGCGGGCATGACCTTGCTGACCGCCGAGCGGCGGCCCACCGCCGTCATGACCGGCGCCGACGTGGCCGCTCTGGGCATCTACCGGGCGGCCCACGAACTCGGACTGCGTATCCCCGACGACCTCTCGCTCGTCGGCTACAACAACACAGCCCTGGCCGCGCTGGCCCCCGTACAGCTGACCAGCGTCGACCAGGCGGGGCACACCATGGGAGCCTCCGCCGCCCGCATGCTGATCGAGCGCGTGGAGGGCAGACGGGACAGGGCCATGCAGACCTCCATGACACCGCGCCTGGTGGTGCGCGGCAGCACCACCGCCCTGCGGGACCGCTAGGCCGTGGACGCGGTGGACGGAGGCGAGCTGACCGTGCTCCCCCCGGCGCGCCCTGGACCAGGGCTCCTGCGGAGGAATCTGATGGACGATGAGGACGCCGCACCTCGCAGAGTGGGCATGAAGGACGTCGCGCGTGAGGCGAACGTCTCTCTCGGCACCGTTTCCAACGTGCTCAACCGTCCGGAGCTCGTCGCCGAGCCCACTCGGACCCGCGTGCTCGCGGTGATCGATGCCCTGGGCTACGTGAGGACGGAAGGAGCCCGGCAACTTCACGGCTGGGCGGCCCGCTTCCTCGCGGTTCTCGTGCCGGACCTGGCCGATCCGTTCTTCACCGCCCTGGCCATCGGGGTGGAACAGGCCGCTCGCGAGGCGGACCTCGGCGTGATGGTGTGCACCGGGACCCGGGACCCCGAAGAGGAGGCCCGCCACCTTTCCTTGATCACTTCTCACCGGATCCGTGGTGCCGTACTGACCTCGGGCGAGGCGGTCGGGCGCACAGTGGCAGCCTTCCGGCGGAATGCCGTTCCGTTCGTCGTCGCCGACCAGTTCGGACCCCAGCCCGCGGCCTGTTCCGTGGGCATCGACGATGTGGCGGGTGGGCACGCCGCGGTCCGGCACTTGATCGACCAAGGGCACCGCTCCATCGCCTACGTCAGCGGACCGGACCATCTCCAGCAGGTACGGGACCGCCGCAGAGGAGCCGGTGACGCGGTCACCCGGGCCGGGCTCCGGCCCGCGGCTCTGAAGGAGCTCACCTGTGCGGACCTCACCGTGAGCGCCGGCAAGGACGCCGGTCACCGCGTCCTCGGTCTCCCCCACCGGCCGTCCGCCGTCTTCTGCGCCAACGACCTGCTTGCGCTGGGCGTGTTGCAGGCGCTGTACGAAGCCGGGCTGAGGGTGCCGGAGGACATCGCTGTGGTCGGATACGACGACATCGAATTCGCCGCGTCCGCCGTGGTACCGCTCACCTCGGTGCGGCGGCCCGCCGTGGCGCTGGGCCGGCAGGCCGGCCGTCTGCTCATCCAGGACACGACCCGCGGCGCGGCCCACGAACACTCCCACGTCGTGATGCAGCCCGAACTGGTCGTGCGCCGGTCGACGATGGCCGCGCCGTCGCGGTGACCCGGGTCGGCCAGGGCTGTTCAGGAGCATGGCCGTGCGGGTACGGCGTACGGCGCGGTGAAGGACTCCGGCGCGGTCGGGACCAGCGGGGTGACGAGCCCGGGCGGTGCGACGGCCGGGGCCGGGTCACCCGAAGCTCCCTCGCCACCGGGCATGAGCAGGGCAGGCAGCACAGTGCCGAGGACGGGCCGACGGCTGCCGGCCGTCGGCGGAGCGACCGGCGGCGGAGCGACCGGCGGCCTGCCGGGCCCGGCGGGACGGGCACCGTGGTCACGGGCAGGCGGGTCGGCGGGAACCGGCACGGCGGCACTCCAGGGTGGGACGCGGAAAGGTGGCGCCACGGAGCGGGCGGGCCCGCCTGCCGGAGATCTCGGGGCACGCGCGCGTGACGTGCCACGACTATGCGTTCCGGGCGCAGCGGTGCCCACCCCCTACGTGATCCGACATGCGGATGGCGATGATCCAGGCCGTGGATGGCGCCGCGCGGCGGGGTCGGATTCGCCGGCAGGGGCCGCTCAGTGGGCCTCCGGCGCCTCGGACACGTCAGCCATGCGCCTGCCCACCCGAGCGGTCGTCTCACGCAGCCAGATGTGGGCCGCGTCGTGTGTGTGGACCGGGTGCCACCACATCGCCTCGCGCAGCGGCACCGCTTCGTAGGGCGGCTCCACGGTCCGCACGGCGGCGAGCGGCGCGAGGAGACGGGCGAGGCGCGCCTGGATCAGGGCGATACGTCGCGTACCCGCCACCAGCAGCGGCAGCAGTTGGAAGCTGTCGACGGACACCTCCACGTGCGGCTCGATGCCGAGCATGCCGAGCTGGCGCACGGCCGGAGCGTCGTAGGTCCGTTGGTAGGTGACCCAGGGCAACCGCCCCAGATCGCCGCGGGTGAGACGACCGTCGACGCTCGGATGATCGTCCGCGATGAGGAAGACCCACTTGTCGTCGTAGAGGTCGGTGGCGGGGAAGTCGCTGATCACGCCGTGCGGCATGAGCAGACCGTCGGCGGTACTCAGCAGCGTGGCCGTGTCGTCGACCACGGTGGGTGGCGTCTGGACGAACCGCAGCCGGATGCCGGGGGCCTCCTCGTGGACCACCCGGGCGAGTTCGGCGCCGAACACGGCGACCGCGTAGTCGGACGCCACTAGTTTGAACTCGCGCTTCTCGCTGCCCGGATCGAAGTCGGCCTGGCTCGCGAAGAGGCGTTCCACCACTTCGTAGGCCGTGGACGTGCGGAGCAGGAGTACCTGCCCGAGGGCGGTGAGTTCGTAATGACCGCCCACGCGGGCGAGCAGGTCGTCACCGAAGTGGCGGCGCAACCGGGCCAGCGAAGCGCTCATCGCGGGCTGGCTGAGACCGACGCGCTGTCCTGCTCTGGTGACGTTGCGTTCCTCGAGCAGGGCACGCAGGGCGACGACGAGGTTGAGGTCGAGGCGGGCCAGATTCACGGAGTTTCCCTTGCTGTAGGGCGCCGAGCAGGTAGGAATAAATGGCGTGGATGGCGCTCATCCACGGAATCGATTTCCCTGATCGCGGGTGACGGGTCCAGATTAGTCACACCGCAACCAGGAGGACATGTTCGTGAAATCTGCATCCGCGTCCGCGCTCTTCGCCGGACCGTTCGCTCTGGCCACGCTCTCGGCACCGGACGGACCGGCCTTCCCCGCGCTCGTCACGGCTAACGCCCAGGTGATCGACCTGCGCGCGGCCTTCGGTGACGAGTCCCTGTCGGTCCGTGGTCTTCTGGAGACCTGGGACACGGCCGTGGCGCGGCTCACGGCGCTGGCCGGCGACAGCGGTCAGGAGCGCAGGCCCCTGGCGGACTTCCGGGTGCATGCTCCGGTCGAGCCCCGCCAGGTGTTCCAGTCCGGGGCGAACTATCGGCAGCACGTGATCGACCTGCATGTCGCGCACCGGGCACCGGGCGACGACCGCTCCGAGGAGGAGCGGCGTGCGGAGGCCGCAGAGATCATGGACCGCAGGGCGGACGAGGACCTGCCCTACGTCTTCATCGGGCTGCCGAGCGCGATCACCGGCCCGTACGACGACGTCGTACTCCCCTCCTGGGCCGAGAAGCCCGACTGGGAACTGGAGCTGGTGGCGGTCATCGGCCGGCCGGCCCACCAGGTGTCCGTGGAGGAGGCCCTCGGCTGTGTCGCCGGCTACACCATCGCCAACGATTTGACCGACCGGGCGACGGTGTTCCGCCGGGACATGCCTCAGATCGGCACCGACTGGCTGCGCAGCAAGAACGCCCCCGGGTTCACCCCGCTCGGCCCCTGGATCGTGCCGGCCGGGTCGGTCGCGAACACCGACGACCTGCGTCTCGTGCTGAAGCTCAACGGGGAGACCATGCAGGACGAGTCCACCAAGGACATGATCTTCGATGTCGCGCGCATGGTGTCCTATGCCTCGCAGACGGCCCGGCTTCTGCCCGGTGACCTGGTACTGACCGGATCCCCGGCCGGCAACGGCATGCACTGGGGGCGGCTGCTGCGCGACGGCGACGTGATGGACGGTTCCATCACCGGGCTCGGTGCACAGCGCACCCGATGTGTCGCCGAGGTGTCGTCGTGACCCTCGACCGCCACGACCCCGAAGGGTCGATCGCCCGGGCCGCCCGCGCGTGTTCCAACTGGGGTCGCTGGGGCGAGGACGACGTGCTGGGCACCCTCAACTTCCTGGACGGGTCGAAGCGGCGGGAGGCAGCCGCACTCATCCGCCGGGGCGTCAGTTTCTCGCTCGCCCAGAGTTTCGACATGGACGGCCCGCAGAAGGGGTGGCGCCGCCGCACCAATCCGGTCCACACCATGCTGGACACCGGCACCGACGCGGCCCTCGGCCTGCAGGGCTTCCCGCACGGCCTCGGCGGTGCCGACGACGTCATCGCGATGCCGTTGCAGTGCTCCACGCAGTGGGACGGGCTCGGCCACATCTTCGACCACGGCAAAGCGTGGAACGGCCGGGACGCGGCGACAACCGTCACCTCCGAGGGCGACCTGGTCACGGGCATCGAGCACATGGCCCCTCATGTCGCCGGGCGTGGCGTGCTCCTGGACGTCGGCCGCACGATCGGTGAGGAAGGTGAACTGCCCGACGGCTTCGCGATCACCGAAGAACACCTGACGGCGACCGCCGTAGCCCAGGGAGTGACTGTCGGCCGCGGCGACATCGTGCTGGTCCGTACGGGACAGCTCGCCCGCGCCCGCCGCGACGGCTGGGGCGACTACGCGGGCGGACCCGCCCCCGGCCTCTCCTTCACCACCGCCGGCTGGCTGCACGGCACCGAGATCGCCGCGATCGCCACCGACACCTGGGGCTTCGAGGTACGGCCCAACGAGTTCGACATCGCTTTCCAGCCCCTGCACCAGGTCGCCATCCCCAACATCGGCCTGCTCATCGGGGAGATGTGGGACCTGGAGGCCCTGGCCGAGGACTGTGCGGCCGACGGCGCGTACGCGTTCTGGCTCACGGCCGCGCCCCTGCCCATCACCGGCGCGGTCGGTTCGCCCGTCAACCCGATCGCCGTCAAGTAGTCAGAGGAACAAAGGAGTTCCACCATGAATGAAGCCCGCACGGTCCTGGTGATCGGCGGCGGCGCGGCCGGCAACGCCGTGACGCTCCTGCTGCGCCGCGCCGGAATCGACGTACACCTGATCGAGGCCAAGGAGGACTGGAACGCCACCGCCGGCTCCGGCATCACCCTCCAGGGCAACGCACTGCGCGTGCTGCGCGAACTGGGCGTCTGGGACCAAGTCGAGGCGTCCGGTTACGGTTTCGGGTCGGTCGGCATCACCGCTCCTGACGGGACCGTCCTGCACGCGCAGGACGACATCCGCAGCGGTGGCGACGACCTCCCCGCCACCGTCGGCATGCAGCGGCCGCAGCTCCAGCGCATCCTGATCGAGGCCGTACGCGCCTGCGGCGCGTCCGTCCGCCTGGGGGTGACCGCCGAGACCCTGGACCAGGACGCCGATGGTGTCACCGTCCGCTTCAGCGACGGCTCCGAGGGCCGCTACGACCTGGTGATCGCCGCCGACGGTCTCGGCTCCGCGACCCGGGCAGCCATCGGCATCACGGCGAAGCCCGAGCCGACCGGCATGGCCATCTGGCGCGTCGCCGCCCCCCGCCCGACAGGCGTCGAGCGAACCGACCTCGCCTACGGGGGCCCGGCCTTCATCGCCGGCTACTGCCCCACCAGCGACAGCACGCTCTACGCGTACGTCGTCGAGGCCAACCGCGACCGCACCACCATCCCGCCCGAGTCGTACGCCGACGAGATGCGCCGCCTGGCCCAGGCCTACGGCGGCAACTGGCCGGAGATCACCGCGCACATCACCGACCCGACGCAGGTCAACTACACCTGGTTCGACCGCATGCTGGTCGAGGGATCCTGGCACCGCGGCCGGGTCGTCCTCATCGGCGACGCCGCCCACTGCTGTCCGCCCACCCTCGCGCAGGGCGCCGCCCTGTCCCTGGAGGACGCCTGGGTGCTGGCGCAGCTCCTGACCGGATCCGGCACCTGGGACGACGCCCTGTTCCAGCAGTACTACGAACGCCGGATCGCGAGGGTCCGGCCGGTGGTGGAAGCGTCCGTACAGATCGGGCAGTGGCAACTGGACGGGGTACGCGACGCCGACGTTCCAGGCCTGATGGGCCGCACCATGACCATGCTCCGGGAGCTGCCGTGACCTGCCCGACCGTGGACGTGCACGCCCACGTGCTGCTGCCGGAGGTCGAGGCACTCGTCGTCGGCCTGCCCGGCCACGATGCGGCAAAGGCTCTGGACGCCCGCCGGAACGGCGCCGCGGCCCTCGCCGTCAACGGCCCGATGGTGCGCGAGCGGATCCCCGGGCTGACCGACCCGGCCGTACGCCTCGCGGCCATGGACGCGCAGGGCGTGGACGTCCAGCTGGTCAGTCCCTCCCCCTCGCACTACCACTACTGGGCCGACGCGGAGACGGCGGAGAAGGTGTGCCGGACCGCCAACGAGGCGACAGCCGCGCACTGTTCGGCCGCTCCCGCCCGGCTGCGCGGACTCGGACTCGTACCTCTGCAGCATCCGGAGCTGGCGGTGCGCGCCCTCGACCAGGCCCTGGAACTGGGGCTGCTCGGGGTGGAGATCTCCAGCAACGCCCCGGGACGGGAACTGTCCGACCCGGCCTACGAGCCGTTCTGGTCACGGGCCGACGAGACGGGCGCGATCATCTTCCTGCATCCCTTCGGGTGCACGCTCGACGAGCGCCTGGACCGGTGGTACCTGTCCAACACGGTCGGCCAGCCGACCGAGAACGCCGTCGCACTCTCCCACCTCATCTTCTCGGGCGTACTGGACCGGCACCCGGGTCTGAAGCTGATCGCCGCCCACGGCGGCGGCTACCTCCCCACCCACATCGGCCGCTCCGACCATGCCTGGTCCGCTCGCTCCGACGCCGGCGCCGGCTGCGCCCACCTGCCGAGCAGTTACCTCAAGCGGCTCTACTTCGACTCGCTGGTCCACGACCCCGACGTCCTGCGCGAACTGATCCGGGTGGCCGGGGCCGACCGCGTACTCCTCGGCTCCGACTACCCCTTCGACATGGGCAGCGAGGACCCCGTCGGTGCTCTGCGCGCCGCGAGGCTGTCCCAGGCCGACTTCGACGCCGTACGCGGTGACAACGCCGCCGTCCTGATCGACCCCGCTCTCGCCTGAGGAGGAACCCACCATGAGCGCACGCCTGCTCACCCACCTGCGCCACGTCGACCTGGCGGTGCCGGACTACGACAAGCAGCTCGACTTCTACTCCGGCGTCTGGGGCCTCACCAAGGTCACCGAGGACGCCGGGATCTCCTTCCTGGCCGCCGAGGGCTCCCCCGAGCAGTACGTCGTACGGCTGCGCAAGGCCGAGGAGAAGCGGCTGGACCTCGTCTCCTACGGCGCCGCGAACCCGGCCGACGTGGACACCCTCGCCGAGCGGCTCCTGGCCGGCGGCGTGCAGCTGATCTCGCGGCCCGGCACCGTGGACACCCCGGGCGGCGGGTACGGCTTCCGCTTCTTCGACGTCGACGGCCGCACGATCGAGGTGTCCGCCGACGTCGAGGTACGGCAGCACAGGAAGATCGAGGAGAAGGAGGCCATCCCGGTCAAGCTCTCCCACGTCGTCCTGAACTCCCCCGACCTGAACCGCACCCGCGAGTGGTACGAACGCCACCTCGGCTTCGCCCTCTCCGACACGCTCTCCTCCCCGCACATGGGTGAGGTCATGCACTTCATGCGGATCAGCAACCAGCACCACTCCATGGCCATCGCCCAGGGCCCGCACACCGCGCTGCACCACGTCTCCTTCGAGATGCGCGGCATCGACGAGTACATGCGCGGCTCCGGCCGCGTCATCCGGGCCGGACACCGCAAGGTCTGGGGCCCCGGCCGCCACATGGCGGGCGACAACACCTTCACGTACTTCCTCGACCCGCACGGCAACACCGTCGAGTACACCACCGAGCTGGAGAACCTCGACGAGGACACCTGGCACCCGCACGTCTACGACTTCTCGCAGCCCGAGGTCACCGACCAGTGGGGCACGGCCAACACGATGAACGAACTCGTCGCCAAGGAGTCCTTCAACGACCCCGACCGAGGCGTCTTCGTCGCCCCGCCCGTCTGATCCGCTCGCCCTTCTCGGGGGTACGGCAGCGTGGGACCCGCTCCGTTCCCACGCTGCCGCCCCCGGTCCCCAGCAGGTGCTCCCACCGCTGCGACCACCGGTCCACGATGCCCTCGACACCGCGTCGTCCGACGGACAGGGTCTGCCGTCCCCCGCAGGCCGGCAGACGTGTGAGGTGCGCACGGACATCGACGGGACAGCCGCCGCCCGGGCGGCGGCCGGTTCCCCGCCACCTGGCACCGGCCGACCCCGCGTAGCTCCCGGACCGCGACCGGGCCGCGAGTGGGCAGCGGCTGCCCGTGCCTCCGCCCGGGCCGCGGGCTACCGCGGCCGCGTCGCCGTGGACGCCGACCGCGTACCCAATCCTCTCCACCGCCCCCTCCACACCAGGAGCCGTACCATGCGTTTCGCCGCTTACGAGCATCAGCACCGCCACCGCACAGCCGTTGTGGAGGAGGACGGCACACTCTTTCCCCTGCCGGGCGTCTCCTCGCTCACCACGCTCCTGAAGGAGACCGACGGCCTGCCGGGGCTCCTCGCCGCGGGCGCCGCGGCACTCGATGTGCCGCCGGGGCCCCATGTCTCCCAGGTGCGCCTGCTCCCCCCGCTCCAGCCCGCCTCCATACGCGACTTCGTCACGTTCGAGGAACACGTCGACGGCGTGCGCCGATCCGTCGACGGAGTCGCGGGCGTGCCCGAGCAGTGGTACGCGGCTCCGACGTTCTACTTCACCAACCCGCACGCGGTCTACGGCCCTGACCAGGGCGTGCCCGTGCCGCCCGGCTCAAGCGTCCTGGACTTCGAGCTCGAGGTGGGAGCTGTCATCGGCCGCGAGGGCCGCGACCTCACCCCGGAACGGGCCCGTGACCACATCGTCGGCTACACCGTCTGCAACGACTGGTCCGCACGCGACCTCCAGTCGGCGGAGATGAAGGTGGGGCTCGGCCCCTGCAAGGGCAAGGACACCGCCACCACCCTCGGCCCCTACCTGGTCACCGCGGACGAACTGGAGCCCTACCGCGACTCCGAAGGCTTCCTGCGGCTGGCCCTCACCGCAACGGTCAACGGGAAGATTGTCGGCGAGGACCTCCTGTCCAACATGAGCTGGACCTTCGAGGAGATGACCGCCTACGCGTCCCGCGGCACCCGGGTCGTCGCGGGTGACGTGCTCGGCTCCGGCACCTGCGGCAACGGCGGCTGCCTCGCCGAGCTCTGGGGCCGGCGGGGCGAGCGGACCCCTCCCCCCTTGCAGCCGGGTGACACCGTCAGCCTGACCGTCGAGGGCGTGGGCACGCTCACCAACACCGTTGTTCCCGGCGCCGAGCCCCTTCCTCTGCCGGCCGGTCGGCGTCGAGGCCGGGAGCGGCCGTGACCGGCCCGCACACCGGGAGACTGCTCGGCAGGGTGGTCGTCGTCACGGGCGCGGCCCGTGGTCAGGGCGCCGCGGAGGCCGCCGCCCTCGCGCACGAGGGCGCCCAGGTCATCGCCACGGATGTCGACCCGGTGGCCGGGTGCCGCGGTCTGGACGTCACCAGCGAGCAGGACTGGGCCGAACTCGCCGCCGAACTCCGGGAGACGTACGGGCAGGTGCACGGCCTGGTCAACAACGCCGGCATCACCTGGCGCGCCCGCGTCGGCGACATACGCCCCGAGGACATGGCACGCGTCCACGCGGTCAACGTCACCGGCCCTCTGCTCGGCATCCAGCACCTCATGCCCCTGATGCCCCCGGGATCCTCCATCGTGAACGTCGGCTCCTCCGCGGCCCTCACCGCCCATTACCCGGTCGCGTACACGACCAGTAAGTGGGCGCTGCGGGGACTGTCGAAGACTGCGGCGCTGGAACTGGGCCCGCGCGGTATCCGCGTCAACACGATCCATCCCGGCTACATCGAGACCGAGATGACCGCCTCCGCCGCCCCGGCCTTCCGTGAGACCAACATCCGCGAGACCCCGCTGGGGCGCACCGGACGCGTCGACGAGGTGGCTCCGCTGGTGGTTTTCCTGCTGTCCGACCAGTCGTCGTTCATCACCGGAGCCGAGATACCCGTCGACGGCGGGCTCACCGCGCACGGCGGTGTCAAGTCCGTGTCCGACGCCCTGCGCGCCGGTGCCGCGGAGTGAAACGGCTCGAAGGCAAGGTGGCTCTGATCTCCGGCACCAAGCGAGGCCTGGGCCGGGCAGCGGCCCTGCGCTTCGCGGCCGAAGGCGCTCTGGTCATCGGAGGCGACCTGCTGCACGCGGAGGCCGTCGAGACCCGGCGGCTCATCGCCCGGGAGGGCGGCACGGCCCTCACCCCCGGCCCGTCGGACGTCACCGACGAGGACTCCGTCCGCACTTGGGTGGCGGAGGCCGCCGCCGCGTTCGGCGGCCTCGACATCGCCTGTGCCGAGTCGTGGACGGCGGCCGGCTCGCGGTCCGTCCCGGCGCGCTCACACGAAAGGAATCACGCACGTGAACAAAGTCAGCGGCAGCGCCGCCGAGGCGGTCGCCGACATCCCCGACGGCGCCACACTCGCCGTCGGCGGTTTCGGACTCTCCGGAATCCCTGACGTCCTCATCGACGCCCTGTACGAGCAGGGGGCAGCCGGACTGGAGGTCGTCTCCAACAACTGTGGCGTGGACGGCCGCGGCCTGGGCATCCTGCTCGCCGCGCGGCGCATCGCCCGGGTCACCGGTTCCTACGTGGGCGAGAACAAGGAGTTCGCCAGGCAGTACCTCAGCGGAGAGCTGGAGGTGGAGCTGACCCCCCAGGGCACGCTCGCCGAACGCCTGCGGGCCGGCGGCGCGGGCATTCCCGCCTTCTACACCCCGGCCGGTGTCGGCACCCAGGTGGCGGAGGGCGGCCTTCCCTGGCGCTACGCACCTGGGGGCACCTCCCGGCCGGAGGCGGGGGGAGGCTCGGTCGCCGTCGCCTCACCGGCCAAGGAGACGCGGGACTTCTCCGGGCGGACGTACCTCCTGGAGCACGGCATCACCACCGACTTCGCCCTCGTCCGGGCCTGGCGCGGCGACCGGCACGGCAACCTCGTCTTCCGCCGGGCCGCCGCGAACTTCAACCCGCTCGCGGCGATGGCGGGTCGCGTCACCGTCGCCGAAGTCGAGGAACTCGTCGAACCCGGCGAGCTGGCCCCCGACGATGTCCACCTGCCCGGCATCTACGTGCAGAGGATCGTGGAACTCACCCCCGGACAAGCCGCTGACAAACGTATCGAAAAGAGAACGGTGAGCAACTGATGCCCTGGACCCGTGGACAGATGGCCTCCCGCGCAGCCGAAGAACTCGACGACGGCTCCTACGTCAACCTGGGCATCGGCCTCCCCACCCTCATACCCGGCTACCTCCCGCCCGGGGTCCACGTCGTGCTCCACTCCGAGAACGGCATCCTCGGCACCGGCCCCTACCCCACCGAGGACGAGGTCGACCCGGATCTCATCAACGCCGGGAAGGAGACCGTCACCGTCCTGCCCGGCGCCTCCTTCTTCGACTCCGCGCTCTCCTTCGGCATGATCCGCGGCGGCCACATCGACGCCGCCGTACTCGGCGCCATGCAGGTGTCGGCCCGTGGTGACCTCGCCAACTGGATGGTCCCCGGCAGGATGGTCAAGGGGATGGGCGGCGCCATGGACCTGGTTCACGGCGCCCGCCGTGTCATCGTCCTCATGGAACACACCGCCAAGGACGGCAGCCCCAAGATCGTCGAGGAGTGCACCCTGCCCCTCACCGGTCGGCACTGCGTGCACCGCGTCATCACCGATCTCGGCGTGCTGGACGTCACCGCTCGCGGCCTCGCCGTCGTCGAAACGGCGCCTGGCGTCACGTTCGCGGATATCACCGCGCGCACCGACGCTCCTGTGTACGCGGACAGTCACACGGCCGCATGTTGATCCCGCAGGTCCGGGGACGCGTCCCTGACTGTGGACGCGTTCCTGACTGCTCTGTCTCCACGAAACCGTTGACACCGGGGTAACCCCCTCGCAATATAGTCCGTACACCAATGATTGATGTACTGATCATCTCGCGAGGGCTTCTCGTCGCTTCCGTCGGTGTCCTCCAATTCCCTGACAAGGAGGCCATATGTCCGTGACCCCTGTTCCACTCCGCATCGCCGTGGTCGGCGGTGGTATCGGCGGCCTGGCCGCGGCGCTGTCCACCGCCCGCGCCGGTCATCACGTGACCCTGGTGGAACGCGCCGCCCGGTTCGGGGAGATCGGCGCCGGCCTGCAGCTCGCCCCGAACGCTTCTCACGCCCTGGAGGAACTCGGGGTACTCCAAGCGGTCCAGGGCACCGCGGTCGCCCCGCCGGCACTCGTGATGATGGACGCACTGAGCGGAGAGCAGATCACCTCGCTCGATCTCCGCAGCACGGCGTACACCCGGCGCTTCAGCCACCCCTACCTGGTCACGCACCGCACGGACCTGCATACCGTGCTCCTCGCCGCCTGCCGGGAACACCCCGCCGTCACGCTGCGCACCGGACACACCGTCACGCACGTGGACCAGGACGGCTCCGGTGTGCACCTGCACTTCGCCGAGACCACGACACGGCTGACCGCCGACGCGGTCGTGGCGGCCGACGGCCTGCACTCCCGGCTGCGTCGGAGCCTGGTGGGGGACGGAGAGCCGGTCTGCTCGCGCTACGTCGCGTTCCGCGGAGCACTTCCCGCGGACAGGATGACCGGCCGGATGTCCCAGCACGCCGCGTCGGACGCGGTGATGGTCTGGGCCGGACCGCGCATGCACCTGGTGCAGTACCCGGTACGCCGCGGCGAGCTCTACAACCAGGTCGCGGTGTTCGAGAGCGAGCACTACACACCGGACTCGGACGCCTGGGGCACCGAGGCCGAGCTCGAGGAACGCTTCGCGGGAACCTGCCAGGCCGTGCGTGACGCACTTCCGCTGATAGCGCGGGACCGGCGCTGGCCTCTGTTCGACCGTCTGCCCGTCGACGACTGGGTGCACGGCCGGATCGCACTGCTCGGCGACGCCGCGCACCCGATGCTGCAGTACCTGGCTCAGGGCGCCTGTCAGGCACTGGAGGACGCCGTCGCCCTGGGAGGCGCTCTCGGCCGGTTCGCCGACCCTGCCGACGCCTTCGCCGCGTACGCCGGTCAACGCCGCGAGCGCGCGGCCATGATCCAGACCAACGCCCGCCGCTTCGGCGAGATCTGCCACCTGGAGGGCATGGGGGCCACCCTGCGCAACCGGCTCCTCGCGTCACGTGGGCCCGAGGACTTCGACGACGTCTCCTGGGTGTGGACGCCGTCCCCCGCCACCGCCCCCATCCCGTGACCCAGCAGCCCAGGAGGACACCATGACGACCGACGAACTCGCCTACAAGGCCCTGCCGGGCCTGGGTGCGGCGCCGCTCTGGCGCTTCTACGGCAATCTGTTCCCCGCCCGGCCGAAGAGCCGCGCCGTTCCCTACCGATGGAGCTGGCGGGAACTGCGGCCACTCCTGCTGCACTTCTCCCGGACCCTCTCCCTGGAAGAGGCCGAGCGGCGGGTCCTCATGCTCGTCAACCCTGGCCTGACCGACCCCCCGGCCACCGTCAACACGCTCTACGCCGGACTGCAGGTCATCCTGCCCGGCGAGACCGCCCAGGCCCACCGGCACACGTCCAACGCCTTCCGCTTCATCCTGGAAGGCAGCGGCGCATGGACGACGGTCAACGGCGAGCGTGTCTTCATGTCCCCCGGCGATCTGCTGCTCACCCCCGGCTGGCACTGGCACGACCACACCCACGAGGGCGACGCGCCCATGATGTGGCTCGACGCGCTGGACTACCCGCTGGTCAACGCCCTTGAGGCCGGCTTCTACGAGAAGTTCCACCAACGCCTCCAGCCCGTTACCCGGGCGGACGACGCGGGCAGCAGGCAGTTCCTCCACGGGAGGCTCAATCCCGTCTGGCTCTCGCAGGACGGGCCCAACTCACCCGTCACCCGCTACACCTGGCAGGAGACCGGGCGGGCCTTGGAGAGCATCGCCGACACGGCGGAAGGCAGCGACGTCGACGGCATCGTCCTGGAGTACACCAACCCGTGGACGGGCGGTCCGGTCATGCCCACCATCGGCTGCCGCGTCCAGCGGCTGCGCCCCGGCTTCCAGGGAGCGGGCCGCAGGCACACGGCCTCCACCATCTTCAATGTCGTACGCGGTGAAGGCGCCACGATCGTGGACGGCGTACGACTGGACTGGGCCGAGCACGACACCTTCGCCGTCCCCGGATGGGCCTCCTACCGTCACCTGAACGCCTCCGCCTCCGACGACGCCGTCCTGTTCTCGTACAGCGACGAGCCCGTCATGCGGTCCCTCGGCCTCTACCGCGCCGAAGACGCCGACCCCGGCGCCTGATCCCCTTCCCCAGACACCCCACAAGGAGGCCACGATGCGTCTGGCCCTGTTCAACAAGGGACGCCTCGGAATCGTCGACGGCGACGACCTCGTCGACGTGACCGGACAACTCGCCGGAACCGGTGACCCAGGTGCGGCGGGTGCGCTGCACCAGCACATCGAGACCGTCGCACGCGGCGGAGCGGTACAGGTCGACCTGGCCGGTCGCGCACGCGTTCCGCTCGACGAAGCGGTCCTCGAAGCTCCCCTGCCCCGGCCTGGGAAGATCGTCGGCGCACCGGTCAACTACCTCGACCACAAGGCCGAGATGGCCTACACCACGTCCGTCGCCGACCTCGGTGTCTTCCTCAAGGCCAACTCCTCCGTCATCGGCCCGGGCCAGGACATCCTCCTGCCCTACACCGACAAGCGCACCGACCAGGAAGGCGAACTGGGCGTCGTCATCGGACGCACCGCCAGCCATGTCGACGCGGCCGACGCGCTGGACCACGTCTTCGGCTACACCTGCGTACTGGACATCACCGTGCGCTCCGGCGAGGACCGCTCCACGCGCAAGTCGTTCGACACGTTCACACCGCTCGGGCCCTGGATCGTCACCGCCGACGAGATCCCGGACCCCGATTCCCTCGGTCTGCGCTGTGACGTCGGCGGCGAGACCCGGCAGCGCACCAACACGGCCGATCTGATCTTCGGGGTCGCGGAGCTGATCGCCTACACCTCGTCCGTCATGACACTCCACCCCGGCGACGTGATCGCGACGGGCACGCCCGCCGGAGTGGGACCGCTCGGCCACGGGGACCGCGTCGTCCTGGAAATCGATCGCGTCGGCCGCCTGGAAGTGGGTGTCGACGGCTCCCGGGCCACCCCGTACACGCAGCGCCCCGGACGCCGGGACCGCTGACGCGAGGTCGCGCACAAGGTGGTGTCGCGCACTCCTAGACTCCATCCCAGACCGGCTGTCTCTCGGCCGGCACCACCTAGGCGACAAACGGAGGGAGCACCGTGGCGCGCGCACTGGAGCTGCCCAACTACATCGGCCATCTGATCCGGCGGGCCGAGCAGGTGCACACGGCCCTCTGGGCCCAGCACGTCTCCCGGGAGATCACCTCCCAGAAGTTCGCCGTCCTCAACGCGCTCAGCCGGGAGCCCGGGGTGGACCAGAGGACTCTCGCACGTCTCACCTCGCTGGACCGCTCCACGGTCAACCTGATGATCCGCCGCCTGACCGATCAGGCCCTCGTGAGCCAGGTGCGCGACGAGGACGACCGCAGACGCACGCTGCTGAGTCTCACCGACGAGGGTGCCGCGCTGCTCGACTCCCTGATCGCTCCGGCGGAGCGGATCAACGAACTGCTTCTCGGAGCACTTCCCGCGGGTGAACGGGCAACAGCCGTCGACATCCTCGGCAGACTCGCTTCGCTGGACGAGGGATCGCTCCCCGGCGGAACATGAGACCTGACGACCCGACCGGGCGTGCTCCGGGTAACTGGCCCGGTGCTCGGGCTTCACCCCTCCGAGCCGACGTCCCGGTCAGGAGCCCGCGCAGAGTGACGTGGCGGACCGATCCGGCGACGACTGCCACCACAGGTCGGCCTCGAGCGGTGTGGGCGAGGGTAGGACGGCCGACAGGCGCAGCGGGTACCGGCTCGAGGCGCGCGGGCCCGCTGCGGGAGAGGGCGGGGGCCGCTCACCGGGGCGGTCGGCGCCAGACGTGGCAGGTACGGCCGCCCCGGTCGACATGCGTAGTGCCAGGTTGCCGGCTGTTCGCGTGGACGTCCCTACCCGGACATGGTGCTGGAGGCGTTCCTGCGTACCAAGTCCGCCCGCCGACGCCGTGCACCAGATCGCCGTCATCGGCGACACCTCCTACGACGTGCTCAGCGGTGTACGGGCCGGCGCGGGGCTGGTCGCCGGGGTACGCACCGGAGCCCACGACGGCGACGTCTTCCGCGAGGCGGGGGCAGGCCACGTCCTGGTCTCCGTCGCCGACCTCCCCGCCCTCCTGCGGTAAGGCCTTCCACATCGCACGCCTCGAAGGCGGGGGGTACGGGCGACGACCTGCTCGGAAGTGCGGAGTCAGGTCACCGCCCGCGACGGCCACGGCAACAGCATCGGCCGCACGCTGCCGCGTGCCTTGCCGGTGGCCTGACCCGCACGGCCGACAACGGCCCGGCGCCTGCCCGCCACATCGCCGTCGGCCTGGTCCGGGGTTTCGTCGTCTCGGGCAGTGCTTCGCGGAGCGCCGCGGCGACCGGTGCGGGGGCCGCACCCCGATGGCGTCACTGATCGCCGCGGGCTTGATCCTGCTGAACCGGGGCCTTCCTCAACCCGCTCTTGCCGGAGTCAGTCCTTGCGCCCGGTCGCGGCCACCGTCACGCCGGGGCCGGTCATCGCGACGAGCATCCGCACCACCACATGTACGAGACGCGGCGGCCCCCTGCGCGTACGGCTTCGGCCTGCGTCACAAGTGACATGGCCCGTGCGGTGCGCTCTGTCATGGGTTCGTATGACGCCGGGCCATCCTACCCCAAGAAAACGCCCCGGGCGCCGGGGGCCGGGGGCCGGGGGGGGGGGGGGGGTGGAAGGAGAG
>NZ_JBHXRD010000009.1:208791-212920 GCF_042717325.1 Streptomyces sp. NPDC058637
GGCCCCCTGGGTGTTGGTTTGCCTCTTCTCAAACTCGTAAGCGGGGGTGGGGGGGGCTTTTTTGGTGGTTTAGGTCCTCCCCCTGTCATACGAACCCATGACAGAGCGCACTGCCGCCGGGTCCCTGGCGCCGGGAGTGTGGAGTGCATGAACGCAGTCATCGAAACCGTCGGACTGAGGCGGAGCTACCGGGGCTTCGACGCCGTACGCGGCATCGACTTCACGGTCGCCCGCGGAGAACTGTTCGCCCTGCTGGGGACCAACGGCGCAGGCAAGACCTCGACGCTCGAGATCCTGGAGGGCCAGGCCACCCCCAGCGGAGGGACCGTCCGGGTGCTGGGCCGGGACCCGTTCCACGACCGGGCGGCGGTCCGGCCCCGCATCGGGGTGATGCTCCAGGAAGGCGGCTTCCCACCGGAGCTCACGGTCCTGGAGACCGTCCGGATGTGGGCCGGCTGCACCACCGGCGCCCGGCCCGCCGACGAGGCCCTCGCGCTGACGAATCTGAGCGAACGACGCAAGGTACGCGTCAAGCAGCTGTCCGGGGGCGAACGCCGCCGCCTCGATCTGGCGCTCGCCCTGCTGGGCCGCCCCGAGGTGCTGTTCCTCGACGAGCCGACGACCGGCCTCGACGCGCAGTCCCGCCGCGACACCTGGGGACTGATCCGCGAACTGAAGGCCCAGGGCACCACCGTGCTGCTCACCACCCACTACCTGGAGGAGGCGGAACAGCTGGCCGACCGACTGGCGATCATGCACCGGGGGCGGATCGCCACCACCGGACGGGTGGCCGACGTGGTCGCCGAACGCCCCTCCAGGATCAGCTTCGAGCTGCCCCAGGACCGTTTCCTCGGCGAACTGCCCCCGCTCGCACCGATGGGCGTGACCCGGCACGAGACCGAGGGCCGGACCGTCCGACTGGAGACCCGGGACCTGCAGCGCACGGCCACCGAGCTGCTCATCTGGGCGCAGCGGGCCGGGATCGCCCTGCGGGCGCTGGACGCCCGGTCGGCGTCGCTGGAAGAGGCCTTCATGGAGATCGCCAAGAACCTGGACAACGAGGAGACACGATGACGACGACCGCCCCCGCCCGATCGGTCGCCGCCGCGCCGGTGCGGACCGGCCCCGCGTCCCGCATGGCCGCCCTCGGCCGCGCGGAGCTGGCTCTGCTGCTCCGCAGCAAGGCATCGCTGGTCACCGCGCTCGTCCTGCCCGCCACCATGGCCGTGTCGATGCGCGGCCTGGTCAAGAACCTCGACCTGGGCGGCACGGGACTGTCGATCGCGACCGTCCTGGTGCCCGGCACCCTGGCCATGGCCCTGTTCTTCTCCATCTACACGAACCTGGTCGGCGTGTACGTCACGCGCCGCGAGAGCCTGGTGCTGAAGCGGCTGCGGACGGGTGAGGTCCGCGACTGGGAGATCCTCGCGGGCGGCGCGCTGCCGGCGGTGCTGCTGGCACTGGTGCAGTGCGTCCTGCTGGCCGTCGGCCTGACCGTGGTCCTGGACGCACCCGCGCCCGCGGCCCCGCACCTGCTCGCCGCCGGTCTGGTCGTCGGCTCACTGATGCTCGTGGCGGGGGCCGCGCTGACGGGCGCGTTCACCAGGACGGCGGAGAGCGCGCAGCTGACGTTCCTGCCGTTCATGCTGGTGACCGTAACCGGATCCGGCCTCTTCATGCCGCGTGAGGTGCTGCCCGGTACGGCGGCGGACATCAGTGCCTGGCTGCCCTTCTCGCCGGTGATGGACCTCCTGCGGGGCGGCTGGACGGGCGACCTCGGCGCCATGGACCAGGGCCGTCTGGTGCTCGTCTCCCTGGCCTGGACGGGTGTGGCGGCCCTCGGTGTGCGGCAGTGGTTCCGCTGGGGCCCGCGCCGTTGAGGCGCGTCTCGGCCGGTGGTGCCCGTCGACCGGTGCGGGGGCGTGCTACATCGGCCTCAGCACCCGCATACGGGTCGGCGCATGGCCGGAGGCCGGATAGGCGGTCCGGCGCGTGGCCGGAGGCCGGATAGGCGGTCCGGTGCGTGGCTGGAGGCCGGATAGGCGCCGGATGAGCGGGCCGGCGCGTGACTGGAATCCGGACGAGCCGGCCGGACGGACCGCGGATCAGAGTGCGGCCAGCGAGATCTCGGTCGACTTGATCAAGGCGGTCACCGCCGTCCCGGCAGCGAGGCCCAGATCGGTGACCGCGTCCTTGGTGACCGCCGCGGTGAGTTCGCCACCCTCGACGGAGACCTTGACGCGGGCCATGGCACCGCCGGTCGCGACATCGGTGACCGCGCCGGGGATCCGGTTGCGCACGCTCAGCCCCTCGACCGCACCGGTGGCCAGGGACACCTCCGTCGACTTGACCAGTGCGCGGACCGAGGACCCCTGGACGAGGCCGAGTTCCTCGACGGCTTCGAGCGTGATGGCGGCCGTGATCTCCTGGCCGCCCGCCAGGCGGACCTTCACCGTGGCCATCACGTCGCCCGCGGTGACGGCGGTCACGGTGCCGGGGAGTTGGTTGCGGATGCTCAGACTCATGAAACGGCGCCTCGCATTCGTACGGGAATGCCAGGTTTCTCCCGGTCAGCGTTTCCCGCTGGGCACACCCCAGCACAGCCGTCCGCCCACCCGGCGCAGGCGCGAGGGCGGTCCGGCGCGTCGCGCGGCAGAGCGGGAACGGTGACCACGCGGCCGGTGCACCGCGCCTCGGAACGGTCCTCGCCCACTCCTTCGGACCATCCTCCGAGTCGAGTCGCATTTGCCATGGAGCATCGCATTAAGCATTGTAAATGCCAGCATGGACGTCCTATTGTGTGGCACATGCAGTCCTCTACCACCGGCCGGGCCGCTCGCCTTCCGGGGGCACGGGCGAGGACGACCTGTCCTGTACATCGGCCCGTAGCCCCTTCCCCGGCATCGTCACCGCCGTCAAGCCCTGTGAGGTGGCCGCCCACGCGAGGATCCGGGCAGGCCCGCACCGTCTCGTCCCGCTCCTGACCCGGGAGGCGGTCGAGGAGCTGGGACCGGAGGCCGGCATGCGGGCCACCGCGCGCGTCAAGTCGACCGGCGTGCACATCGACCGCACCTGATCGGCCGCTCCACCGGGGGCGTCGCTTTTCCCCGGGCTCCCTTACGGACTCGCGCAGAGGAGACCCCGTGCGGCGCGGCTCACCCTCATCCGCTCGGACGACACCGGCCGACCGCGTCCCCAAGGAGTCCCACCCTGATGTCTGTCACCTTCACCGGGCGGCGCACCGCGGCCGCTCTGCTCACGGCCGCCCTCCTCGTTCCGCTGGCCGCCTGCGGCAGCGACGGGAAGGACGCGGGCGACAAGGCCACGGCCTACGGCACGGAGGCGGACCTGACGGTCCTGGCCGCGTCCTCGCTCACCGACGTCTTCAGGACGGCCGGTGCGGCGTACGAGAAGGCGCACCCCGGAACGAAGGTGACGTTCTCGTTCGCGGGATCGCAGGAACTCGCCGCCCAGGTCCGGCAGGGTGCCCCCGCGGACGCCCTGGTCACCGCGGACGCCAGGACGATGGACGGCCTCGGGTCCGACACCGGAACGCCGACCGTCATCGCGAAGAACCGTCTGGTGATCGCGACGGGCAAGGGCAACCCTGAGAAGGTCGAGAACCTGAAGGAGCTCGCCGACCCCGGGCTGAAGGTCGTCCTCGCGGCACCGGAGGTTCCGGTCGGGCGTTACAGCCAGCAGATCCTGGACGCGCAGAAGATCGACGTGAAGCCGGTCTCGCAGGAACCCAACGTCCGCGCCGTCCTCAGCAAGGTCGAGCTGGGCGAGGCCGACGCCGGTCTCGTCTACCGTACGGATGCCACGACGGCCACCGACAAGGTCGACGCGATCGACATCCCGGACGCCCAGAACGCCGTCGCCTCCTACCCGGCGGCGACCCTGAAGACCTCGAAGAACAGCGAGGCCGCGACCGCCTTCGTGACGTGGCTGTCGACGCCCGAGGCCCAGAAGATCCTCACCGACGCGGGCTTCCAGAAGCCGTGACGGGCCACCTCCCCGTGGGGGGGGGGGGGGGGGCCCCCCCCCCCCCCCCCCCCGCCGCTTAGGCGTTTGCAGGGCGAGGCGCGGGGGGCCCCCGTGGCGGGGGGCCGGCGGGGGGGGGGGGGCC